>JBAVRC010000921.1:0-6509 GCA_049694615.1 Thermosynechococcaceae cyanobacterium
CCACCTCTTTTTGGTCCACCCTTCGTATTTTCCTCTGCCTAGAGTAACAGAAGAGGGATAGACAAAAAACTGCTCAAACTGATCGAAAATCAAAATCAGAAACTTAAAACTGGGAGAACCTTCAGCCGCCGCCTCAATCCCTTTATTCAGCAGCTCAACCAACCCCAACAACTCCACCTCCGCCTTCGGCAACTTCAGCGCTTCCCCCAACGCCTCCCGAAACGTCACCAGCGGATCCAGATTTGAAAACTTGATATAAACCCCACGATAGACTTCCGTCTTCGCCAACGCCGCCAATAGCCCCGCTTTCAGGTAAGAACTCTTCCCACACCCTGACCTGCCCTTCAGTACCCCAAACCTAAAATCTGGCAGGATAATCGTTTCTAAAATCAGCCCCAAATCCCGGTACCCCTGCAACCGCCCATAAATTTCAGCATCCTCCAGCTCAAAGGAACTCAAAAACTTAATGGCTTTCCGCTTCCCCGGAACAATGGTCTTGAGGACTGGCTTTTTCCGTAGCTCCAGCACCAAACCCACCAGAAAAATCATCCCCAACCCCATCCAGAGGCTATAAAAGACGGGTTCCTGGACGAATTGAGCCAGCGTAAATTTTGTGCCAATGAAAATAATAGAAACGGCGATCGCAAACATCAGCAGATCCACCCACTGCCGCTTGCGAATCATCCCCGCCACCCACCGCAGAAAATCCGTCAGGGTATTCGTCAGGCCAGTGACTGCCTTGAACCCTTTTTCCACGCGATTAAGGTCCGGCGGCTGGGGGGAATTTGAAGTCATGGAAAATTCTGTCCGTCAAGATGAAAATTATGCAGAATTATACGTGCAATCAGATTGCATCCGGGTCTACCCCCAATTCTCGCAGCTTCGCCGCCAAAATTTCAACACGGTTTTGTGCTTGATTGGCCCGTTCTGCACCACACAGCAACAGCTCACCTTGGTTTGTCCACCAACGCAGCCAAGGCAGCGTCAGGTTTTGATATTGCCCTTGCCAAATCCCCAACTCCACCCCAATTTGTCCGATGGGATAATGGCCCCGTTCATTGGCAGGGAGCAATTCAAAATGATTTTCAACGTATCGATAAACCTCCACACTGGCCTTACTGACTTCATAAATCCCATAAAAAGCGGGACGAATCACCTGTTCATAAATCCAAAATTTGCCAGTCCAAGGAGTTTTATCCCGCTCTTCCGCACCATTGCCAGACACAAATTCCAAAATAATTAAGGGTGCAATAAATTCTTGCCAAAGGACATAGGATCGCCTAAATTGTCCGTCCAAAGCAGGGGGCACATTGGCGACATAAAACCAATCCGGGGATTCAGCCCCCCGCTCAGGCGGATCAACCATTCGCCAATAAATGCCAGAGTCTTGGCCAATACAGTACTGACCATCGGGATGCAGTTTTTGTAAAACAGGTTCAATGGAATCCGTCAACAAAATACTTTGGGGATGTTCCTGAAAATTCTTCACGAATGTGCCGTCTGACTCTGGCAATTGAGTATGGTCAGGTAAGGTTAATGCTGCGGTTGTCTCTGGCGTAGCGGATGTCATAAGCGCCACCTTGAGATTGCTCTGAGTCTATTGTCTCACAACATTTATGGCTTGAGTTTCGTTTTAATACTGGGTAGGATCGCTCAAGGTTGGATTATGGATGAACGTCTCATCCGTCAAGTTGCGCACAAAAGCCAGTACATCGCGTTTCCCTGCGGCGGAGATCTCAAACCCTGAAACAAACTGACTTTTGTAGGGGTTTTGACTGCCATACCTGCATTCTCGCCAGTCATGATTGTTCAACCACACACACGGTAATGGTTGAACAATCGTTTGCCCCACTGACCCTTTTATTGCATTGACCCTGGCAATCGCAACGGTCGTTTGCACGGCCTTGGCCCGCTCTGCTTCGGCAATAAAGCTTTCTTTGCGCTTGGTGGCTCGCGGACATTGAGTCGAGTCAGGATATGGGTAATATGATTGCGTACTGTACCTTCCGAGAGAATGTCCTGCCCGTCTAGACGCTGACCAACTGCTATTCTCAATAATGAGCCTCTGTCATAGGAGTGTCGGCCATGTATGCCCTCGTCTCTCCCGAAAAAATTCAATTGCCCGCTGGTTCAGTGGTGCGTTTGCCAGCAACCTGGCAAGACTATCAAGGGTTGTGCGATCGCCGAGGGGATGGATCGATTCCCCGCATGAAATATCGAAATGAAGAGGTATTGCTCATGTCGCCGTTGCCCGTACATGGACGAGATGCCAATCTATTAGCCGATTTTGTCAAAGCGTTGTTGGACCATAACGGACGCGAGTACGATGCCTTTACGCCAGTGACCATGACGTTGCCGGAAGAATATGGCATTGAACCAGACTATTGTTTTTACATCGACAACTGGCAAGCCGTGTCCGGCAAACAACGCATTGATTGGCGTAATGATCCGCCACCGGATCTGGTTATTGAAATTGACGTCACCAGTTATTCCGATGTGATGGATTATTTGCCCTACGGCGTCCCTGAGGTGTGGTTATTGAAGCGTCAGCAATTACTGATTTATCAACTGCACACGGGAAGCTATCGACAGGAAGTGCAGAGCCGCTATTTCCCAGGAGTAGACCTGGCCAGTGCCGTTGCCCGTTGTCTGCACATTGCCTATGATCGCAACACCAGCGCAGCCATCCGCGATCTTAAACAACGTCTGGGTAACGCCTGATCCTGCGTCAATCTGCACCATCGTTTTGCCAATGCCCAAAGGAATTAACCTCCTTATTGCCATGAAAATTCGTACTTGGATTCTTTGTTTTGCCGTTGCCCTTCTCGCCTGCTTGGGTCTCTGGAGTGGCAATATCCGTCCCGGCACAGCGGCGGAGCCACTCACGCTGCCAACCGCTGGACTAAAGCTAGAGCAACTGGCCGAGAATGTTTACGGGTTAGTGGCCAGTACTGACTTTCCTCCCAAGAATATGGCAACAACCGCTATCTGCAACGCCGGAATTGTGATTGGTCCCAAGAGCGTCCTGGCGATCGATCCGTTCCAAAATCCAGCCTTGGGCAACTTGCTCTTAGATACGGTCAAAACCCTGACTGATAAACCCATTGCCTATGTGGTCAACACCCACTATCACTTCGATCACACGGGTGGTAATCCGGCCATTGCGTCCAAACGAATTCCCCTCTTGGGTCGTGGTCCCATCCGGGAATTTATGCTAACCCGCAACCAGAAACAAGATCCGAACCCGACGCCACCTGCTTTAGTGGTGAATAGCGCGACAGATCTGTGGCTAGACGATCTGAAAGTTCATCTGGAAACCCTGGAAGGCCATTCCAACGGGACGGATTTGATTGCCTATGTGCCCAAGGCCAAGGTTCTGTTTACTGGAGATTTATTATTTAATCGGCGGATTCCCTATGTGGCAGATGGCAATATCCGACAATGGCAAACGAGTCTCGATTATCTGCTCAAAACATACGGAGATGCCAAAATTTTGCCCGGTCATGGTCCCATTGCCGATCGCCCCGCCTTAGCTCGTCAACACCAATTTTTTGCGGATCTCGAACAACTGGCTCTGTCTTGGAAGGCCAAAGGCTTAACCCAACCCCAGGCGATCGCCGCTTCTTTGAAGGTCCCGGACGTTTACAAGGACTATAAATTCCAAGCGCTGTATCAAAGCAACCTAGAAACGGCCTACCAGCAAATTACGCAGGCCAAAACTTAACCCTGACTAATGGTCTCACGATTGTAACTAATCTCTATATTCTATTATGAAATCTTTTCATTTTTTTGAGCTGCTAAACATGTCTCAACATCAATTCTTCAACAAATTTAACAGATTGAGTTGTCGGACATGGATTGGGGCAAGCACCTATTTTATGGCTAGCCTGTTGATCGTTCCCATGCCATTGAAGGCAGGGCCGTTGCCCATTAAACCCACACCAAGCCCGGAATGGAGTGGCTTCCCTGCAATCAATCACTCCCCCCACCAACCCACCGCTCAAAGCAGGGTTAGGAAAGTCGATGCATGGGTCACTAAAATTGGTCAAGACCAAAGAAAGGTGTGGAGAAAGCAACTGGGTTCTTCTCTCAGTGACTATGCGTTAAGTGTTGCTACCGATAGCAGCGGTAATGTGGTGATTGCAGGATATACCGAGGGCAATCTTGCTAGCCGCAATAAGGGATTCCGTGATGCTTGGGTGGCAAGATATAATCCTGATGGAACGTTGCTGTGGAAGAAGCAACTGGGTACCTTAACGGATGATGTTGCTTCGAGTGTCGCCACCGATAGCAGTAATAATGTATGGGTTACGGGATCTACGGATGGAAGTCTTGTCGGACCCAATCAGGGATCCTACGATGCCTGGATTTTAAAATATAGCCCTGACGGCACATTGCTGTGGAAGAAGCAACTGGGTACCTCAAATGGTGACTTTTCTACTGGCGTTGCTGTTGATAGCAGTAGCAATATTTTGGTTGCGGGATGGACCTATGGCAGCTTCGGAGGCCCCAATTCTGGCATAACTGATGCCTGGGTTGCAAAATATAGCTCCGACGGCACGTTGCTGTGGAAGAATCAGCTCGGCTCTGGAGACTATGATTTTTTGTATGGTGTCGCCACTGATAATAGCAACAATGTGTTGATTTCAGGATCTACTTTTGGTGATTTAGGAGGCTCTAGTCAAGGAGTTTATGATGCCTGGGTCGCAAAATATAGCTCCGACGGTACGCTGATCTGGAAGAAGCAATTCGGCTCCACAGGTCAGGATTCGTCTGCTAGTATTGCTACCGACAGCAGCGGCAATGTGCTCATTGCCGGGTATACCGATGGGGACTTAGGCAATCCCAATCAAGGACTCACTGATGCCTGGGTGGTGAAATATAGTTCTGGGGGCAGCTTACTTTGGACAAGGCAACTCGGTACCTCCTCAACCGATCAGGCTTCAGGTGTCGCGACCGATAATAGCAGCAATATTGTCGTTGCGGGATCGACTGGTGGTAATCTAGGAGGCCCTAGGGATCCAGGCAATTCTGATGCTTGGGTTGCTGTATATAGTTCCAATGGCACGTTATTGTGGATACGTCAGTTGGGGGCGGATAAAGCTGAGTTTGGTGCGGGAGTTGCAACCGATAGTAGCGGAAATATATTCATTACGGGATCTATTATTATTAACTGACATCAAAGCTGATTGCACTTAGGACGATCTGAGTCTAATCACGCTGGAATTTCAATCCGTTGGGTTTGTCCCAGCCGGAAGGCGTCATGGATGGCTCGCAACGCATCCACCCCCTGCGATTCTGCCACCACGCAACTCACCCGAATTTCCGATGTTGCAATCATCTGAATATTGATGCGCTGCTGGGACAAGGCGTCAAACATTTGGGCGGCCACTCCTGGTCTGCCTAACATGCCAATGCCGACAATACTGACCTTGGCCACATCGGGGTCAGCCGTTACCTCCCCGCATCCTAAGGTTTGCGAGACCTCTTCTAGCAACCGTTGCGCGATCGCCAAGTCCATCTGGGGTACGGTAAAGGCAATATCGCGCGTCATGGTGCTGTTAATCGAGCGCGATCGCTGGGATTGAATAATCATATCGACGCTGATATTGGCGGCTGCCAGGGTTTGGAAAATATGGGCCGCCATACCGGGTCGGTCGGGGATATGGCGAATGGCCAATCGTGCCTGCTTCAGATCCAGCGCCACCCCTCGCACCGGAGGCCAGCTTGGATCGATGGCATTAGACATCGCTTGGGTGGGGGATTGATCCACTTCAAATTGTTGGCACAGTAGGGTGATGGCGCGATCGCAGTCCTGGGCCGCCAAGGTACAACTGACATTCACCTCAGAGGTGGAAATCATCTGCAGATTAATCCCCGCATCGCCCAAGGTGCGGAACATTTGGGCTGCAATTCCCGGTCGGCCAATCATGCCTGCTCCGACAAGACTGACCTTGGCAATATCCCGGTCGACCATCACCTCGCTTTGATCCGCAGTCATGCCCCGTTGTTTTTGCAACATTGGCCCAAATGCCGTCGAGACCGCCTCAGCTTGATTGAGAGAGGCTCGGTCTACGGTGAAGGCAATATCGTTGGTGTTTCCCTCATGAATGGATTGGATGATCAGGTCCACATCCACCCGTTGTTTGGCCAACTCCCCAAACAAGTAGGCCGCAATACCGGGCCGATCTTCAACCCGCAGTAAGGCCACCTTAGCTTGGTCCGTGTCGAAATATACTCCATCCACCGGACGCCCCAATTCTAGATTCTGTAGGGGTCGTGGCGAAACGCCAGGGGCAATAATTCGGGTGCCCGGATCATCGGTCCAACTGGAGCGCACCACCATCTGCACCCCGTAATTCCGGGCAATTTCCACCGCTCTCGGATGCAGCACTTTGGCCCCTAAACTGGCCAGTTCCAACATTTCATCGCAGGTAATTTCCGCCAAGAGACTGGCATTTTCCACCAGACGCGGATCCGTGGTTAAGACCCCTGGCACATCGGTATAG
>JBAVRC010000922.1:0-1808 GCA_049694615.1 Thermosynechococcaceae cyanobacterium
ACTCCATATCGCAGGATTTTAAGCTTATTTGATTCGTTATCAAAGCTAATTAGGGCTTGCTGAAAAAGTTTTTAGTCGCAGTTCATGAGGATCCCAACAAGAGCAATAGCCAAATCAGACCATTGGCGTTGGATTTCCATGCCTAAATGCGATCGCATCTCCTCAAACGTGACTTCAACCCACCAACGACGGCAAAACCACAGCAGCATATCAGTCGCAGACGCGTCAAGGGCAGTGCACAAAAACGGGATGGTAATTTTCAATGAACCTTCTGGCTAGATAAAAGGCCCCCAAATAGCAAACGTAATCCCTGGGGTTTGAATGTTGACAAACATCGTGAGCGGTCGGGTTGAAAAACAAACCCCCGCAAACTCACTGTCATTTAACGCATTTCTAGCAAAGGGAAACACTTGTCCTTGCATGTTAATTCCCCGGACAAACTGTGTTCCACCACCATCTTCGCAGATAAACAAATCGTTGTACGGAGCCACTGTTATATTGTCTGGCGCATCTAACACCGCATTGCTGGAGGATTCAACAAACAAGGTTAAAATACCGTTGCTATTGGGATTAGGCTCTGGTTCGTAGCGCCAGATTTGGCCAAATCCTGATGTGCCCCCATTGGTGCAGCAAAAATAAATCTCATTGTTACTGTACCAAACCCCTTCTCCTCGACTAAATTGCGCAGCACCTTTGGCAAATCCTTCAACCCGCACGGTATCTTCGTCTGGATCTGGATTCTCAATGGCGACCCATTCCACTGGTAAGGATTGACCTACGGTGAAGCCCGTTTTAGTGATGGTTTGAGGCTTCCCTTTAATGACCAGCGCTTGCAACTTGCCACCTTGATCTAATTGACCGGGTTGTTTCGGAATAAAGCGATAGAACAAACCGTCGCCGCGATCTTCGGTTTGGTAGACAACACCCGTTCTGGGGTCAACTGCGATCGCCTCATGGTTAAAGCGACCCATCTCGACCAGTGGTTTTGGGCGCACCGGGATGAGTCGTTTGGCAGGTACCTCAAAGTTATAGCCATGCTTTTTCGTAACATTGGGATCGTTCGCGGGGGTAGACGTATTTTCTTCACAGCTAATCCAAGATCCCCAAGGGGTTGGTCCCCCTGCGCAGTTGCGATAGGTTCCCGCCAGAGACGCATAATCTTTAATCAGCTTGCGATCGGGTCCCACAATAAGGGTGGTGGTCCCGCCCTTGCTGCTTGGGTCATATTTATTGGGTCCTACAACGCCAACTGCAGCGGTTGGGCTAAGCTCATGATTCCGAACTAAAATCGTGGTCCTGTCAGAGCCAGGAAATGCAGCCATGCCATCATGTTTGCCTGGAACAAGCGTTCCATCGGTCATTAGGCTACCTTCCCGAGAAAACGCTTGGTAGGTGAAGCCTGCCGGAAGATCCAATAACCCATTGGGGTCAGGTAACAGGGGTCCGTAACCTTGACCCCGACTTGACCGACCGTGGGCAATGTTGGAATAAAGCATGCTGAGGGGAGACGCAAGGGCTGTACTCGCTGCACTCACTCCAACCGCTGTTAGGAATTGACGTCGTGAAAAAGCCATCTATGTTCTCCCGCACAATAGGTTTATAAGCTTTAACGTCTAACCGTAAGAGTTTATGCTTAACTTTCGCAAAAATCTTCGTTAACGCATGGTTTAGAAAACGTTAAGAATACATGATGGGTAGAATCTGGCTCAGGGTTGAGATGAATTCGTGCAGAACGGTATCTCCTGCTGCCAGTTGTGCGTCATTAGGGTACCCTAATTCCACCATGAATGGGACAAGTAGACCTATAT
>JBAVRC010000923.1:0-3774 GCA_049694615.1 Thermosynechococcaceae cyanobacterium
GGCCATGCGTGTTCTCGAAACCAGTCATCCCCCGGTCTATTACATTCCCCCGGAGGATGTTCAATCGATTTACTGCCGCCCGATGGCCCGCACCACCTATTGCGAATGGAAAGGGGTTGCGGCTTACTATGCCCTGCAAGTGGGCGATCGCCAAGTAGCTGAGGCGGCCTGGTACTATAGCGACCCCACACCGCGTTTTGCTGCTATTCGGAACTATGTGGCGTTTTACCCCAGTCGGGTTGAGGCTTGCTATGTCGATGGAGAAAAGGTTCAGGCCCAACCAGGCGATTTCTATGGGGGTTGGATTACCCAAAACATTGTCGGACCCTTTAAGGGCGATCCGGGGACTTGGGGCTGGTAAGGCGATGTTGAATCAGTCGATCACCGCTGTTCAATGATCGGTTTGTCCAAATAGCGTAATTCCGGCACTCGCCAACGTTACCAACAGAATTGCGATCGCACTTTGCACATTCAGATGTTCGCGCAGAAAGATAAACCCGACCAAGGCTGCGATCGCAGGTTCAATACTCATCAGAACACCAAACACGCGAGGAGACATGCGTTTGAGCACAATATATTCCAGAGAGTAGGGTAGAACCGTTCCTATAAAACCAATTCCAGCACCTATGATCCACACTTCGGGTTGAAACAATGCCGTACCTGCTTGCGCCATTCCCATGGGCATCATGACTATTGCTGCAACCGTCACGGCCATTGACAATCCTGTTTCGCCCGGAAATACGCGGCCCACTTGCTTTGAGAACACAATGTAGCTGCCCCAACATCCAGCGGCCACGAATGCAAACCCCACACCGACCCAGTCAAGCGCCAAGTTATTGAGCGGGCTGAGGAGGAGTACGCCGACGGTGGCCAATACAACCCACACTAAATCTAGTTTTCGTCTCGATCCCACAACGGCCAGACCTAAGGGGCCAATAAACTCGATGGTAGACGCAATCCCCATCGGAATGCGGGCAACGGCTTCATAAATTCCCATTCCAGCACCCGCGATCGCAAGGCCCAACACGATCACTAAGCGATAGTCTCGCCAGGTATATCCCTTTAGGCTAGGACGATGCCACACCAGCAGCAGGATTGCAGCAAACGTTTTACAGACAAAGATGGCACCGATTACTCCAACCTGGTCGAATAGCGTTTTTGTTCCAGCAGTCCCGGCTTGAATGGCAAAACAAGACAGCAATACTAATCCGCTGGGCGGAATCCAATTTGCAACCTGCTGAAGGAGCTGGAGTCTGCTCGCGAAGGATTCAGCAAACTGAGATAGACGCATCCATAACTGAAGCGATGCTTGATCTGAAGCCGATAAATTGGATTGCATTTGTGGAAGCGCGGAGTACAATCTGATTAAAACGCATCTGAATATCTATCGCAAACTTTCAGGTATTAGAATAAACGCTACAACTCTAACCAGAAAGTTGTGAGTGTTCTCTTCGTACATCCTTCATGAGGAAGTCAAGGCAGTATAATAACCATGCTGCTTTTGGGGCAGCTAATGCCATTGCAGCATGGATGAGTGTTGTAGATTATGTTGGCCCAGAGTTTGAAATTTATGCAGAAAGTGTTACTCGCAAGCTGGAACAGTTAGCCCCTAATGGATGGTTACCTTCAGACATCAACGATCCAGTCCTTCAAAAGGCATTTGAACTCATGCGGTAACCCAACGAGACGAGTTAGCATGAATTCACAAGACACCCAATCCGGTTGGATGGGAACCGTCTCATAACATTTAGTGCTTTGCGGTTGAACAACCATGACGAAAATTGCAGTTGGGCTTTCGGGCGGCGTAGATAGTTCTACGGCTGCTGCCATCCTCCAAAACAACGGCTACGATGTGGTCGGTGTGACCCTTTGGCTCATGAAGGGCAAGGGACAATGCTGTTCCGAGGGCATGGTGGATGCGGCCCAACTGTGTGAGCAACTGGGCATAGAGCATCATGTGGTCGATACCCGCAATCTATTCCAGGAAAATATTGTGGATTATCTGGTGGCGGGCTACCAAGCGGGGGTAACGCCCCTGCCCTGCTCTCAGTGCAACAAAGCGGTGAAGTTTGGCCCTATGCTTCGCTATGCCGAAGAGACCTTGGGAGCCGACAAAATTGCCACGGGGCACTATGCGCGGGTCCAGTTCGATGCGTCAACGGGTCGTTTTCAACTGCTCCGGGCCATAGATCGGCAAAAAGATCAGTCCTATTTCCTCTACGACCTGTCCCAGGAGATTTTGGCCAAGGTTGTGTTTCCTTTGGGTGAGCAAACCAAGACCGATACCCGTCGGGTTGCCGCCGACTTCGACCTCCACACCGCAGATAAACCGGAAAGTCAGGATTTATGTTTGATTGAAGCCTACGGATCCATGAGTACGTTTTTGGACCAATATATTCGGCCCCAGGAGGGGGACATTGTAGATCGCCAAGGACAGGTCTTGGGCCATCATCAAGGGGTGCATCATTATACGATCGGCCAACGCAAAGGACTGGGGATTGCGGCGGCTCAACCTCTCTATGTGGTGGGACTCGATCCGGTCCTCAATCGGGTGATTGTGGGCGATCGCGAGAGTGCCGTGCAGTCGGAATGCACCGTCCAGCGGGTCAATTGGGTCTCGATCCCGGCCCCGAGTAGTCCCCTTCGTGCCCAAGTCCAAATCCGTTACCGCACACCGCCTGTGTCCGTCTCGGTTCTACCGTTGGAAACGGATCCGGTTTTGGGACAACGGGCAAAACTGATCTTCGACGAACCGCAGTTTAGCGTTACACCGGGACAGGCGGCGGTTTGGTACGATGGCGAAACGGTCTTGGGCGGCGGCATTATTGAAGTCTGAGGGTTTAGTGCAACATTCCAACCAATACCTAGGGACGCTTTACGGCATTGGCATTGGACCTGGGGATCCAGAGTTGATTACAGTGAAGGGGTTAAAGTATCTGCAACAAGCGCCGATTGTGGCGTTCCCTGCTGGTTTGGGGGATAAACCGGGGATGGCTGAGCGAATGGTACAACCTTGGCTCTATGGGTCGCAAGTGCAGTTGCCCCTCCGTTTTCCTTATGTTCAGGATCAACAAGTGCTAGAAGCTGCCTGGGTTGCCGCTGCCGAAAAGGTCTGGACTTACCTGTCTCAATCCCTCGACGTGGCCTTTGTGTCGGAAGGAGATGTGAGCTTTTACAGCACCTTTAGCTATCTGGCCCAAACCCTGTTACAACGCTACCCCCAAGCCACGGTAGAAACCATTCCAGGTATTTGCTCCCCCCTAGCAGCAGCGGCAGTGTTGGGTATTCCCCTCACTCTCCAGGGCGATCGCCTTGCGGTGATTCCTTCCGTCTACCATGCCGACGAATTGACCACGGCCCTAGACTGGGCCGATGTAGTGGTCTTAATGAAGGTCCATTCGGTGTATCGTCAAGTTTGGGAGATCTTGCGCGATCGCAACCTATTAGAACGCAGTTCTTTGGTGATTCAGGCTACGGGGCCGGAACAGAAAATTTACCGAAATCTCCAGCACAGCTCGGATGTGGAACTGCCCTATTTTTCAATTCTGGTGGTGCAGGTGAAGACCAGTGCGATAGGCCACTGCACAATTCAAAGCCGTTAGGCATCTCGAAGTACAAGGACTCACGCTCTAAGGATGAATAGCACACCCGTCAATACTCTTGTCCTCAAGGACTACGACGAGACATACTCGCTTCCTATCGCAGAAGCTTTCTATTGCATCCTGGTTGATGGAAGACTTAGTCTGTCAATCGCTACAGAACCTCACCCAATAA
>JBAVRC010000924.1:0-12355 GCA_049694615.1 Thermosynechococcaceae cyanobacterium
TCTACATCCTTTAGGTTGGGATTGTTAAAGAACCGCGTGTCCTGAATCTCTTGCCACCGATGGCTGCCATCCAAAACGACCAATGGCCCGCGACGCTCGTCGAAATCATGAAATGGGATCCAAGCCGTTAACAGGTTTTGGGAACTACAAGTCGCCCAATAGGCCCGGTCGGCATGCCACCCGACGACGCTCTGGGAATTTTGCGGCGGCTTATAGACCAGTTGATCGTCTAGGAGTCGAATTTCAGAGGTTCGAGCCAATCTTGCGGCGATCGCCCCAATCACTGGCTGGAGGGCTAGCTGCCGGAGTTCCTTGTTTTGCAGCGACACAAACTCGTTATTGCGAAGGGTATCGCCATCTTCCGGTTTCCAGTCGCTGTATCCCGTTGAGACGGGCAATCGAGCATCCCGTTCGCCGCGATAGAATCGCTCAACGCCCGCTGCGGCCACCTCAAACACTTCGTCAGGAATCACCTTAGGACTGATATACCAGCCATGGGTCTCATAAAACGCAATGTCTGCCTCCGTTGGCAAGAGGGTCCATTGTGCGTCCGATAAACCCAAATGATTTTTTGCGATCTCTTGCATCATGACAGCGAATGGCCTCCTGGATGATCGTTAAGATTGTCCTTTAAACTCCTCCGATGTGGCAAAACCCTCTTGGTTAATACCCTCTCGACTCACAACCTTCCATAGGGTCAACACCATAATCTTGAAGTCCAGCCATAGGCTCCAATGATCGATGTACCAAACATCTAGCTTAAACTTCTCTTCCCAGCTAATCGCATTGCGCCCCTTCACCTGGGCCAATCCTGTGATGCCGGGATGCACCCCATGGCGTCGGGCTTGTTCAGGGCTATACCGTTCCAGGTATTGCACGATCAACGGTCGTGGACCGACAAAGCTCATGTTCCCGGTTACGATGTTCCAGAGTTGCGGTAGTTCATCTAAACTCGTTTGTCGCAAGAATTCCCCAAAGGGTGTCAGCCGCTGAGCATCGGGCAGTAATGCGCCTTGGCTGTCGCGTTGGTCGGTCATGGTCCGAAACTTATAGAACGTAAAGATTTTTTCATCTTTACCTGGACGGGGCTGCGCAAAAACAATAGGATGACCCATTCCCACATACACCGCGACCGCGATCCCAGCGAAGAGCGGCAGCAACAGCACCAGTAACAGGAGCGCAAATAGACGATCCAGAGAGATCTTAATCCATTCCTGGATCTTCCTGAGGGCAGACGTCTTATTTCGGGGATTATGCATGATTGTAAAGATAGATGAATCTTGCAAAGGGGACAGGGGGGCTTGATCTGTACAGTCGCCATCCATTTATCCGCAAGAAAACGTTCTAGCTTTCAACTGGAGAAATGGAGATAGGACTTGACTGTGCGCGTACAAAGAAACATTGTTAACCGCCACTTAAGCTGTATTGACTCAGATATATACAAGCATATATGGTATCCCAATGAGGGCGATCGCGCAAAAAGTCAAGACTGACATTCGGCCATTTCTTGAGGTATATTATAATCTCTGAAAACAAAATAATATTAGCAGATGAAATTTATCTTTGTTAAGTATTTACAAAAAGAATAGATTTTGTCTTCAATTCTGTTTGAAAAGGAAGGTTTATTTAAGATTTCCAATCAAAATATTCATACTTGCGATTCTAGCTTTCCACATTATCCGGAAAATAATTGATTTTATGCTTAAACAAAATATCCTAAAATTAAGTGTTGGAAATCATTATTTTTTAATTCTGGATACGTTAATTTTTCTGCTAACTCCAACACTTTCTCTTTTGATTCGTTTGGATGGCTGGGAATTAGTCAAGACTTATTCAGTAAGTCTGGCTGTGATGACAATTATTTTCACGATCATAAAACTTTTAGTCTTAATTGGCTTTGGATTTTATCGTCGATATTGGCGTTTTGCTAGTGTCGACGAATTAGCCAATCTTGCCTTAGCAACGACGACCTTTACTTTGATTGAAGGGGTTTGTCTCTATGCAATGAATAGGCTGTTGGGACTCCCCCTCCATTTGCTTCCTCATTCTATTCCATTGTTGGATGGGATGCTGAGTTTTGCTCTCATTGGATGTTTACGGTTTAGTATTCCATTTTTTGAGCGTTTGATCCGGAATAAACCCTCAAGAATTCGTTATGAAAAAATCTTGATTGTAGGTGCTGGGAGTGCCGGTATTTCGCTAGTTCGTGAAATGCAAAACCATCCGAACTTAGGGTTTGAGCCCATTGGTTTTGTTGATGACAATCCAGCAAAATCGAATCTTTTGACATGTGGTTTGCGAGTACTGGGGAATTGTCAGCGAATTCCCGAACTCGTAGATGCCAAAGATATTGATCGAGTGATCATCGCTATTCCCTCGGCGTCCGGTCAGGTGATTCGCGATATTGTTAATATTTGTCGAGGCTGTGGGATTAGAACCAGTACATTACCTAGCATTCACGAGATTTTGGATGGCCGTGTGCGAGTGGGTAGTGTCAGAGAGATTAAAATTGAGGATTTGTTGCGGCGCGAACCAATTCAGACCGATTTTAATCGCATCTCGGTTTTTTTGCTGGGCAAGACAGTTTTAATCACGGGTGCAGGCGGATCAATCGGCAGCGAGTTATGCCGTCAAATCTACAGATGTCATCCTGCCCATATCATTTTAGTGGGTCACGGAGAGAACTCCGTTTTTAATATTCAGCAAGAGCTAGAGCAATTGAGGAATAACGAAGCGACGTCTCCTCCGCCCCCACGCTTAACGGCTTGTATTGCTGATTTAAGAAGTCCTTTACGGTTGGAATATATTTTTGCGCAATACAAACCCGATGTCGTTTTTCATGCGGCAGCGCATAAGCATGTGCCGTTGATGGAGCTTAATCCGGCAGAGGCAATTACCAATAATGTACAGGGTACCCGAAACCTTTTAGATTTAGCCTTGCAGTATGATGTAAAACATTTCGTTATGATTTCCACCGATAAAGCGGTGAATCCAACGAGTGTGATGGGGGCTAGCAAGCGCGTTGCCGAAATGTTGGTGTTGTCGGCAGCGGAGCGGAGCGGTAAACCGTTTGTTGTCGTGCGATTTGGGAATGTATTGGGGAGTCGTGGCAGCGTCATTCCAACGTTCGTCCGACAAATTGAAGCGGGGGGTCCCGTTACGGTGACCCATCCCAATATGTGTCGGTACTTTATGACCATCCCGGAGGCAGTGCAGTTGGTCTTACAAGCAGCCGTAATCAGTTGCAAAGGACAGATTTTTATGTTGAACATGGGCCAACCCGTTAAAATTTACGATTTGGCCAAAGATCTCATTCGTCTGACGGGATATGAGGTCGGTAAGGATATTGATATTGTCTTTACCGGCATGAGACCAGGGGAAAAGTTATTTGAAGAGCTATTGATTCCTGGAGAAAATTACGAGCCGACACCTCATGAAAAGCTGCTCGTGGTCAAAAATGCAAGTTGTCAAGTTCCAGTCGATTTTGAACATGCTGTCACGGTGCTTTGCGCCGCCGCTGCCTACAACAACACTGCAATGACGCTCTTTATGTTGGAGCAGTTGGTTCAAGGGTATCAACCGTCTTCTAGAACAGATTATGCTTCTGAAGCGGAGATGGATATTTTAAAAAGCGACTTTAAAACAATGCCGTTCAGTTCAGATCCCGATTTGAAACATATTGGCTTTTGTACCAATTATCGAGAACTGGAGCAGGCTGTGAGCCGACACGAGCTTCAAGTTTTCTACCAGCCCATTATGCTCTTAGAGCGGGAACATATCGTGACTGGATTTGAAGCGTTATTGCGCTGGCACCATCCGCAGCAAGGTCTTATGCCCTCTTCGGCCTTTTTACCCTTTGCCGAAAAGTCAGGAATGATTCAAGAGATTGGTTGGTGGGGGTTGTATGAAGTCTGCGAACAACTCAAGGCGTGGGAGCAGCAGTTGCAGATTAAACAAACTATTACCGTTAGTATAAATTTATCTCACAATCAGCTTTTGCAACCAGATTTAATTCCAAGAATGGATAAAATCTTTAAGATGACAGCAGTCAATACATCTCAACTTCGCTTTGAAATTCCAGAGCATTTCTTGAATCATAACCCTGAGAAATCAATCCCTATTCTGATGAGCTTAAAGGGATTAGGAATTCACTTGCAAATCGATAATTTTGGACATTCTTCACTCAAGAATATGACCATTTTATCCGACTGGCTTCATGTTTTCGATAGTCTAAAAATTGATCGTTCCAGAGTGAAGAAGCTGGGTTCCGATCAGGGTAATTTAGAGTTTTTCAGGACGGCGTTATCTATTTCAAACCAATATGGTATGGAGCTAATTGCTACCGGTATTGAAACGCCTAGCCAAGTGATGCAACTCAAAACGCTTCAATGTAAATATGGTCAAGGTTACTTCTTCTTGAAACCTATCGCTGGCAAGGAAGTAAAAACCTTGATTGGAACAAGATTCAATGGCCCTATTCAAAAGGCAGAGGGATAAGGATAGAGTGATTTACCGTCAACTATTTTCATTGAGAAATTCAGCATTTTTCTAAATCAGGGAGTTTATTTTTGAAGCCGAAGGTTTCGCCTATACCCTTAAGTCTAAGACGAAATTTTTCCTGGACATTGACAGGAAATATTGTCTATTCTGCTTGCCAATGGGGCATGTTAATCATTTTTGCAAAATTAGGAACACCTGAAATGGTGGGAGAGTTTACCTATGCCCTAGCTGTGACGGCTCCAGTTTTTATGTTGACGAATCTGCAATTACGGGCGGTTCAGGCCACAGATTCTCAGGTGCAATACAAATTTAGCGACTATTTAGCACTAAGACTGATGGCCACTGGTATTGGGCTGTTGGCTATTTTCAGTATTGTTTCCCTTTTTCCGCATTCCAATACAACCGCTTGGATTGTTATTTTGGTTGCGATCGCAAAGGGGATCGAATCCATTAGCGATGTCTGCTATGGGTTTATCCAGCAGCATGAGCGGATGGATTTTATTTCGATTTCTCTGATTTTAAAAGGGATCTTGTCTTTGTCGATGCTGACGGTCGGATTGGTGCTGACGGGCAGCGTGGTGGGTGGGGTGGCAGGATTGGCGATTGCCTGGTTGCTATTGCTGTTGGGCTACGATTGGTTGACCGTGCGTCGGTTGGCCAAACTCCTGGGGGTTGTCGATGTGCGCCAACTTCGCCCCCGTTGGCAATGGACTACGCAACGGCAACTGATCTGGCTCACCTTGCCGTTAGGGTTTGTGATGTTGCTCATCTCCCTCAACACCAATATTCCTCGGTATTTTATCGAGCATTATCTCAGCGCGCGGGAATTAGGAATTTTTGCGGCGATCGCCTATCTCATGCTCATGGGGTCCATTATTCAGGGTGCTTTGGCCCAATCTGCGGCACCGCGCCTAGCCAAGTACTATGCGGAGGGAAAGCGGGACGCCTTTATCAGTTTATTGTTCAAGCTCGTTGCGTTGGCCTGTGTCCTGGGCACTGCAGTAGTGGTGGTGTCGAGCTTTGCTGGCAAACAGATTTTGGCCTTAGTGTACAAACCAGAGTATGCCCAGTACAGTCATCTTCTGGTTTGGCTCATGGTTGCTGCGGCAATGGACTATGTGTCGTCTTTTTTAGGCACAGCAATGACAGCAGCTCGGTATTTTCGGGTTCAAGTCCCCTTGTTTATGAGTACAGCAGGTACCCTTGCCATTGCCTGTGTCCTGTTTATTCCCCGCTGGGGACTTGACGGTATACCGTTTGCCATGATTTTGACGGGACTGATCCGTATTCTTGCCTCCCTGGCCATTCTGGCCCATGGTCTTTGTAAGCCGATAGCCCTTGATCAGGAGGATCGACCCAACCATGCCTTACCCAGCCTTGATTGATAAAGCCGCTATTTGGGCTGCACCGAGAGTGCAAAATGCGCTGCCATCGTGGTGCTTCCCCCAACCGAGCCGAAGGTTCCGAGCCTATTGCATCGGCGCAGCTAAAACGGGAACCACCACGATTAGCTTAATGTTTGAACCGTCTTATCGGTCCTGTCATGAACCGGAAGCCAGTTTGGTTTTAGAAAAAGTTTTGGACTATTGGAACGGCAAAATCGATCGGAGACGGCTGGCAAGCTATATCAGGCATCGCGATCGCCGCTTGGGACTAGAAATGGATGCGTCCCATCTCAACGCTCCCTTGATGGATAGTTTGTTGCAAGTATACGAAGATGCCAAGTTTATATTAACGATTCGAGATTGTTATTCTTGGTTGGATTCGCTCTTTAATCATCATGGGCCAGTTTATCGTTCTCTAGGGAATCGAAAAAGTTTTCAAACGGCCAAATGGACTAGGTTTTATAACCATATTTATGGATCAGAAAAATTTCAATATTCCTCACAGGAAAATCTTTTGAGGGAATACAACCTTTATACGTTAGATGGTTATTTCTCCTATTGGGCAGAACATAATCGAAGAGCGATCAAAATCATACCTCCATCCAAACTTCTGATCCTAAGGACGCAAGATATTGACAACAAATCGAATGAGATAGAAGCTTTTTTAAATATTTCTAAAGGAAGTTTAAAACCCAAAGTGCGTGGAAATACAAGGGATAAAACTCAAAAATTGAATTTACTATCCCAATTAGATCAAGATTTTGTTGAAGCAAAAGCCAATCAATATTGCCAAGATTTAATGCAGCGCTATTTCCCGGAAATCAAATCGGTGCAACATGCAGGGCTCTAAAGAGACGATAGGGATGGTTGCGAATCGGCGAGATCGCCAACAACGAACCGATAGCAGGAGCGATTCCCCATGCCAAAACTATTGATTGTGACCACGATTCCAGAGACGATCTGCGCCTTTCTGTTGCCCTATGCGGCCTACTTTCGGGAGCAGGGATGGCAGGTGGATGGAATGGCCCAAGGCATTTTGCAATTTCCAGCCTGCGTCGATACCTTTCATCAGAGTTGGAACGTCGAATGGTCGCGCAATCCCCTGGATCTGCAAAATTTTCGTTTAGCGTTACCCCAAATCCAGGCGATTGTTGAACAGGAACAGTACGACTTAATTCATGTACATACACCTGTAGCTGCTTTTTTGACGCGATGGGCACTCCGCGATCGCAACCATCGCAGTCCACTGAAGGTAATTTATACAGCCCACGGGTTTCATTTCTATACTGGGGGCTCTCCCCTTAAAAATGGGGTGTTTTGGGCCATGGAAAAATGGGCGGGGGCTTGGACGGATTATTTAGTGGTCATCAATCGCGAGGATGAGGCAGCAGCCCAGAAGTCTCGTCTGGTGCCGCCGGATCGGATCCGGTATATGCCGGGAATTGGGCTGGATTTAGCGTTCTATAGTCGGGACCGGGTTTCTCCCGACGCGATCCAGTCGGTGCGGGCTGAGATGGGGCTAGCAGGCTCGGAACCTTTATTGCTGGCGATCGCCGAACTAACCCCCCGCAAGCGATCCACCGATATTTTGCAAGCCTTTGCCCAACTGGCCCATCCTACCGCCCATTTGGCCTTTGCCGGGGGCGGACCGCTGTTAGACCGTCTGCAACAGATGGCCCGTGAGTTGCAGGTGGGCGATCGCGTTCACTTTTTGGGGTTTCGGGCCGATATTCCCGAACTGATTCGCGCATCCATCGCGACGATTCTTGTTTCGCGGCAAGAGGGTTTGCCCCGTAGCGTGATGGAGTCTTTGGCATTAGAGGTTCCGGTGATTGGCAGTCGCATTCGCGGCACCAGCGATCTGCTCGCGGAGGATTGCGGATTGCTCGTAGAGGTGGGAGATATTCCCGGAATAGCTCAGGCCATGGGTTGGATACTTGATCGCCCAGAAGCGGCGCAAAAGATGGGGCAAAAGGGCCGCTGCGCTATGGCCCAGTACGACTGGCAACAAACCCTGGCCCTGCATTGTGCCCTGTATGAGACTGCCCTGGAGGAATCCCCGTGACGGATCGCGATGAGCGCACTGAGGCCCATCGGGAGCGTGCGATCGCCTGTATCGCGTCGCGTCTGGACCGTTATCGACAGGCTTCCGTGGATCTGCACGTCAAACTCCAGCCCTATCTGGAACAATTGAGCAGTTTAAAACAAAAACTGGCTCAGCCCCTGATCCAAATTGCGGTGTTTGGGTGGGTCAGTCGTGGCAAATCCGCCGTACTCAATGCATTGTTTGGCGAGACGCTGTTTCCGACCGGACCACTGCATGGGGTAACCCAGTGGCCCCGTTCGGTGCGTTGGTCCCCTGATGCGACGGATGCCCAAGCGCCAGCGGTTCAGTTGGAGTTGATCGATACCCCCGGTCTCGACGAAATCTCTGGCGAAATTCGGGCTGCCATGGCCCAAGACATTGCCCGCTGTGCGGATTTGATTTTATTTGTCACCGCTGGCCCCCCCTTGCCCGCTGAAATAGCGGCGTTAAGGGAATTAGCCCAGGGGGCCAAACCCCTCTTGTGGGTGGTGAACAAGGCGGATCTCTATCCCGACCTGACAGCGGAGACGATCTATCAGTCCCTCACGGATCCGTTGCTCCAGACCCTCCTCTCCCCCCGCGAGATTGTGCTAACGGCGGCGGCCCCAGCTCCGGTGCAAGTTCGCCATGAATGGCCGGACGGGCGATCGCAAGTAGAGTGGGAGGTCCCCCCTGTACAGATGGATGGGTTGCGCCAAACGTTAATGGATTTACTGCGCCGAGAAGGGTTGACGTTGCTGTCTATCAATGTTTTGGTACAGGCACAAGTCCTGGAGCGGAAGATCGTTCAGGCGATCGCCCAGTTTTACGACACACCGACCCAAGCCATGCAATGGCGGTTCAGTTGTTTCAAAGCGCTTTCAATTGGCCTTGTACCTTGGCTTGGCTTGGATATTGCGGTGAGTGTTGCGGCGGATATTCTACTGGTGCGTCAAGTCAGTCGCCTTTATGGCCTACCTGTCGCCAACCACCGCATGGCCCAACTCTGGCGCACCCTATTCCTGAGTCTGGGTTGGGTGGGCATGGCGGAACTGGGGACGGTAGGGTTGACGGAGTTTGGACCGGGTTCGGCGGGGATTTCCAGTGTGGCTTCGGCGATCGCCCAGGCAGGGTTGGCTGCTTACGGCTCTGTTCTGGTGGGACGAGCCGCACAACGTCATCTCGTCCAAGGCGCTGCTTGGGATCCGCTGGGTTCTAGTGTTTGCTTAGAACATCTACTGGCCGAACTCGACCCAGAAACAATTGGGTCTCGTCTTGCGAACCAAATTGCTGCAACCTTAACTGAGGGATAAGGGCCAGCGCTCATCAACCCAAGCCAGCACGGCTCCCAAGGTTTCTGCAAGGGTGTTAACGACACGGTGAATGGCTACAGCACTAATAGCAATGCCAACGGAAAATCCCGATTCATCTTGGATCAAGCCTTCTTGGGTGAGCAGGGTGCTTACCGTTAATTCAAAAACCCCTAACCCGCCCGGTGCGCCGGGGGTAATGAAGCCTAAAACCCAGCCTGTACTAAAAATGCTAATTAAAATCGGAATCATGCCGAAATGAACTGGGGTCAGTGCATTGAGGGTTAAGACAAAGCCCAGTCCCCGCAGCATAATAAAAACGATTTCACCCATCAGCGGTCCAATGGGGTAGCCTTTGATCCAACGTCGAGGGGTGGATGCAGCTTGTTCTTCCGAACTCAGCAATTTCAGTCCTTTGCTCAATCGCTGGAGAAGACGATCCAAAATTTGGGGGTGCAGCACAATCAAAATGCCACCGACGCCCAAAAAGGTAAAAGGAATCCAATCCCGAGGAATACAAAAGAGTCCTAAAATTAACCCGCCTGCGGTCATGAGCAAGGTATCCAGCAAAACACTCAAGGAGGCGACAACGAGGGGTGCACCCTCCTGTTTGGCGGCGATCGCCCTGCCGTAGAGGTGCAGTAAATTACTCGGTAAATATTTGGCAATGTTGGTTTTAAGGTACGCTTGTGCGGCCCAAACCCGGCTGATGGGTTGTCCCAAGTCTTGTAAAATCCAACCCCACACCCAGCCTGTCCAGATATGAGCAAACAGCGTTACACCCGTTGCCAAAATCAGACAAGCCCAGCCTGTAGCTGTAATTTGCACCTGGCTCATCTCGTGCCAATGGCGATAGAGGGTTGCGCCCAAAAATACAAAAATGGCAATCAGCAACAGGGGAGACAAAAACGGTTTCCATTGCCTCCAAAATTGCCGAATGTGTTGCCAAAGATATTGCATGGACTAACCCAATCTGCTTCTAAAATTTCGGCCATTGCGACATGAGTCTATCAGACATTGGCTCGTAGACCGGAAAAATGCAACAACATTCTGGGGGTTAAGGCTCCTCCAACAGGTAATTTCAGGCAGGAGATAAGCCTTTTTCGGCTAACCATTCTGGGTTGTAAAGTTTGGACTGATAGCGTGTTCCGCTGTCGCACAGGACGGTGACAATGGTGTGCCCTGGCCCCATCTGCTGGGCTAGGGCGACGGCAGCCCCCACGTTAATGCCGACAGAACCGCCCATAAATAGACCGTCCTGGCGCAGCAGTTGATAAATGACACGCACGCATTCGCGATCGTCGATTTGGATGGCATTATCAATGGGAGCACCTTCGAGGTTGGCGGTGACACGGCTATTGCCAATCCCCTCGGTGACGGAATTGCCTTCCATACAAATTTCTCCCGTTTTGACGTAGCTATAGAGACCGCTGCCCATGGGGTCGGCGAGGACCGTTTGGATGTTGGGATTTTTTTCTTTGAGGTAAAGGGCGACGCCTGCATAGGTGCCGCCTGTGCCTGTTGCAGCCACCCAGCCATCGATTTTGCCATCGGTTTGGGACCAAATTTCCGGTCCGGTGGTTTCGTAGTGGGCGATGCGATTGGCGAGGTTATCGAATTGGTTGGCCCAGACGGCGTTGTCGATGTCCTGGGCCAGTCGGCCTGAGAGTTTGACGTAGTTGTTGGGGTCTTTATAGGGCACGGCGGGGACGGTGCGCACATCGGCCCCCAGGACCCGCAGGGCATCGATTTTTTCTTGGGATTGGGTGTCGGGGATGACAATGAGGCATTTGTACCCTTTGGCGTTGCAGATGTGGGCCAGACCGATGCCTGTATTACCAGCAGTGCCTTCGACGACGGTGCCACCCGGTTTCAGCAAGCCTTTGGCTTCGGCGTCTTCAATGATGTAGAGGGCGGCGCGATCTTTGACCGACCCGCCCGGATTCAGGAATTCTGCTTTTCCTAAGATCTCGCATCCGGTTTGTTCGCTAAAACTATTCAACCGAATCAGCGGTGTATTGCCGATGGTGCCGACGAATCCCTGCTTAATGTCCATGTGCTGTTGATGTGGTTTGCTGCGATCCTTTTCCCAATCTTACCGATCTGATCCCACCTACGGGTCAGATGGGCAGATTTTTCGGTGGAATGCGATCGCGCTGGGTGGGGGTTGACTGAACAGGGAAGGAGTATGGCATAATAAGAACTGCAAGTTTTTCGGCTCAGTAGCTCAGTGGTTAGAGCAGGGGACTCATAAGCCCAAGGTCGGCAGTTCAACTCTGCCTTGAGCCATTAGATAACAACGACGTTTGTCCATGGTGCAGCGGCGATGATCTTTGATCGGCATTTGGCGATCGCGCCAGCTTTCCCGCAGGGCTTCTAGAACAACGTCTAGTCCAATTTTGTTGCGTAAATAATCGCAGTGGTCGCCCGTTACCTCAATCCAGACTATCCCTCTTCAACCCCATATGATTGCCCTGTTCAGTAGAAAAAACAGAGTGATTGCATTCTCTTGAGCTATGGTAGCAATCACTTTTGCAAATGCTTCACGTCTGGTGGGGCGATCCTTTGCCATAACCTAGTTTTGAGAAAGCATGTTAGTTATTCAGTTTTTACAAATGATTCACTAAATGAAATTCTTTTAACCGTTTCCTTGAATCCCGTCGTAGAACGATCCCAACTATCTCTCCGAAGAGAATCTAATAGCTCAAGCACTCTAAGGTCATGATCAGATAATTGTTCTTTGTTTTTAAATTTTGCTGAATTTTCTGCTAAGCGACTTACAACCATACCTAATTCTTGAGCAATTGAAAAAATTGTCGCCTCAATTCTGCAGCCAGTATTTTTGTTAAATAACTTTCCTTCAGGAGAACATTGGAGTTCTTTTATTAGCTCTTCTATGTCGGCATTACTATTGATGAGTCTTAAATACAATTCAGGCTTCCATTCTCTAAGAACAATACAAATTGCCAATGAATTCTCATAAAGAAAATGATTTACAGGAATGGTTCGTAAAATAATACTGAGTCTAAGTAGGTTTGGGTAGAAAAACGAAGGTATATCAAGTAAGCTGAAGTGATTATCAGTAAAGGGTTTTA
>JBAVRC010000925.1:0-3662 GCA_049694615.1 Thermosynechococcaceae cyanobacterium
GATAGCACAGGGGAATGCTCGCCCCAGGATGCCCTCTATCCTGAACTGGTGCAGGTCATTGCAATTCTGAACCTTTTGCTAGACGGCTGGTGCGAACCGCCCATCGTCGGCCAACTCCACCTATCTACCCTGATTCAGCAACTGCTCTCCCTCATTGTTCAATATGGCGGCATCCGGGCTGAGTCAGCATGGCATATCCTCTGCCGCACGGGGCCCTTTACGGCAGTCAATCCAACGATGTTTGCCCAACTGTTACGTTGCTTGGGCCAACACGACCTCATTCAGCAAAGCGGAGACGGCAGTTTACTACTTGCCCCAGCGGGCGATCGCCTCGTCGGTCACTACAGTTTTTACAGCGCCTTTGCCACGGCTCAAGAATACCGCATCTTGCATCAAGGACAGGCCATTGGCAACTTACCCACTCAAATGCCTTTGGTACCAGGAATGCAGATCATCTTTGGTGGACAGTGTTGGCGTCTTTTGAGCGTCGACACTACGCAACGGGTCGTTGAAGTGGGGCCCGCCGCAACGGGAACCTTACCGCAATTCAGCGGTAGCATTGGGCAGGTCCACGACCGCGTGCGGCAAACCATGCGTCATCTCTACACCAAAAAGGATATCCCCGCCTACCTGGATTCCGCCGCACGAGAATGCTTGAGCGAAGCCCGTCGCCACTTTGCCGAGTTGGGGCTGGATCGCACCGCTCTGTTAGAACAAGGCGATCGAACGTTGCTGTTCTGTTGGCAAGGCGATCGGGTGCTGAATACCCTCCTAGTCCAACTTCTAGCCAAAAATCTCAAAGTCAGTCGCGATGCCGTGGCGATCGCCGTTGAGCGGGTTTCGCCCCAGAAATTGATGGAACACTTAGGCGAATTGGTTGAGGAAGGTCCTGCCGATGCCGTAGCCTTAGCGGCCACTGTCGCCAATAAACGGATCGAAAAGCACGATCAATTCTTAAGTGATGAATTAATGTGCATGAACTACGCAGCAAGCTGTCTAGACCCACAGAATGCTTGGAAAACTCTTAAAAACATCGCATAAAATCTATGACCATCATTAATTTATTTTATTCTTAAAATACAATTTTTGTTATTACAATAAAATATTTACTTGAAAATATTTTTATCTAAATACTATTGATTTAATTGCACTCATGTGATAATGTTAGAAACGCAAACCCAATCAACATTAACTACAGCGGGCTAAAATTATGGCAATTCCTGAGCCGAATAATAATTATTTGAACGCGTTTAAAATTGGAAATCTCACGGCGAATAAAACTTTCAAAGATAAAGTTGGAGGCACTGATCTCTACGATTTCTATAAATTCAATATTACTCAGAATAGCAAGGTTACTTTTGCATTATCAAATCTCACAGATGATGCTGAAATCGCAATTGCATCTGACTTGAATAAAGATGGCGTATTTACCACCAATGAAATCATCGATAATACTGCACTGAGTGGATCAGTTAATCGTAGTCTTATATCAGACTTAGGCACAGGAACCTATTACGCTATAGTTTCACCAGGTAATTCATTTTTTCCAGATGGGACATCTAATACCAACTACACCCTTAAGATCTCGCCCGTAGCAATCACTGGAGTGGTTCCAAAACAAGATCCAGGGTTTACCTATCAGACTTCATTTAAGGTAGGCTCGTTGACTGCGGGCCAAACTTATAAACAGTTTGTTGGCGGATCAGATTTTGGCGATTTCTATAAGTTTGATATCACAAAAAACAGCACATTAACCACTACACTTTCAGGGCTTAGTCAGGATGCAGAAATTGCAATTATATCTGACCTGAATAAAGATGGTGTGTTTACCACTAATGAAGTTATTGATAACACTGCACTGAGCGGAGCGGTTGATCGGATCCTCATATCAGACTTAGGGACAGGAACTTACTACGCGCTAATTTCACCAGGAAATTCATTCTTCCCTGACGGAACATCTAATACCAACTATACCTTCAAGCTCACGCCAAAAGCAATCACTGGAGTCAGTCCGACAAAAGACCCTGGGTTTACTTATATAACCGCATTTAAGGTAGGTTCCCTTAGTGCAACTAAAACCTATAAACAGTTTGTCGGCGGATCAGATTTAGGTGATTTCTATAAATTTAATATAACAAAAAATAGTACGTTAACCACTACACTCACAGGGCTTAGAGAAGATGCTGAAGTTGCAATTATATCTGACCTGAATAAAGATGGCGTATTTACAACTAATGAAATTATCGATAATACTGCGCTGAGTGGGTCGGTTGACCGAACCCTCATTTCAGACTTAGGAACAGGAACCTACTATGCTCTAGTGTCACCAGGAAATTCATTTTTCCCTGACGGAGCATCTAATACCAACTACACCCTTAAACTCTCGCCAAAAGCAATTGTTGGAGTCAGTCCAACAAAAGATCCAGGGTTTACCTACCCAACGGCATTTAATATTGGTCCCCTTAGTGCAACTAAAACTTATAAACAGTTTGTCGGCGGATCAGATTTTGGCGACTTCTATAAGTTTAGTTTATCTAGAAATCGCACCATCACATTATCATTATCTGGCCTTAGAGGGGATGCAGAAATTGCCGTTGTATCTGACCTGAATAAAGATGGTGTATTTACCACCAGTGAAATTATCGATAATACTTCCCTAAGTGGATCGGTTGACCGGACACTCGTATCAGATTTAAGTCAAGGGACTTACTACGCGCTAGTTTCACCAGGTAATTCATTTTTTCCAGATGGAGAATCTAACACAAACTATACGTTTAAAATAAGGATTGGAGGCGTTCTTTCAAAAACAAAAAAAATAGAATTTACTCAAAAAGATGCTCCAAATAAACAATCTGAATTTCCGAAAACAGAGCCAATAAGCTCGATTTCAATGCTTCATACAGGTCACAAGCCTTTGCTAGAACAGTCTCTCCCAACCATGCCCCAAAGGATTGTGCAAGAATCTACAACACAACAGTCCCTGATGGTTGATAACTCGGTTCTACAAGCACTCAGCCCATCTTGCGATGTTTTAACCATTGGCGCAGCGTTATTGTCTTTAGGAAAACACTGCTTACTGCACTAACGCTAGTAAAGCTCAAAATTCTTGGAGGGGGACAACGTTTTCAAGCGATGTCCCTCTCCTCTTGTGTAGATACCACACAGATCTTCGCGCTCTCGCCTCTTCAGGGCTATAGTTGTGGCTGCTAGATAAGTAGCTTAATATTGGACTTTCCGGTAGCCTAGTGGAGGTTCTCTAGATATCTTCATGAAAAGCGTTTTCGTCGCGGGTGCGTCGGCTAAATATGGTTTAAGAGCATTGGCCACCTGGTGGGGAATCATGGCAATGGCTTTTCCGCAAGGGTCTTATGCCTATTGCGGGATCAAACAATTACAGGGTAAAGCCTACATTAGCTTACCCAAAAGCCTTTGCCCTAAATATACGGATGTTCTATTGGGTCAGACGGATCAACGCCAAGAGTACGGCGGTGTTATCTGCGATCGCCCTGAGGGGTCGTATATCTTGTTGCAAAAACTCCTCAAGTACACGGACCAAGGGAAAGCGGTGTGGCAAGTCATGCAAATCAAGGAGATTATCCGCCCAACCCCCCAAAGTCAGGTCAAGGGATTGGGCTGCACCCTCCAAAGTGCCAGTTCTAGTC
>JBAVRC010000926.1:0-2212 GCA_049694615.1 Thermosynechococcaceae cyanobacterium
GCACCAGGCAGCGCGGCTCGATGTCATCATATCGGATGGCCCAGAGAGATTCTCGCTTCTTTCCTGACGATCAGCAGGAACTTTAGATACACAAGCTAGGGGTAAAGGGATAGCCGTCGGCCAGTTAACTCCCCAAGGATCCTCTAGATGGTTTTGCGAAAGCCACCTCGCCAACCGTTCAATGGCCTCCGATAACCCTGCTACTTCCACCCCACAGGATTGAGCCAAAGCCATTAAAGCCAGGGGCCCGGGGATGCCGTGGGCAAGTCCGCAGTTGAGGTTTCCGTTTGGATAAAAGCGCTGCATCGTCTCATCAGAGATTAGATGAGCAGGTGTATGCCAGCGAGGCAGACCTGCTTCCGCTTGAGATAGCTCGACAAGGCTGCTCAGAATCGCTCGTAACGCAGCTGAAGTTCCAACCTGATCTCGACGGCTTAGCAGGTAAGCTCCAACTCCAGTAATGCCAGAGATGAGATCAAATTGGTGCACACTCAGCCCCTTATACCTCGACAAGCTACTTGCCTGATCCATTGTTTGGGGAAGAAGAATTTCTTCAATTTGAGTCAATAGCTTGTTGTATCGGGTCCCACTCCGTGAGAGAGACCAAGCAGCAAAGGCTAAACCGCTGAGTCCAGAAAACAGTCCGATTTGGATACCGACTTGCGCCTCTGCAGCCCGTGCTGCCTCTTGAAGATAGTGATGCCCGGTGATATCCCAGCTTTCCTCTGGAAAGCAGGAATCGAGGTAAGCTGACATAATTGCTAATCCCGCATCGCCTTGAGCAACACTATAAGGAAGCCAATAAATTGATTTTGGGAAGGTGGTTTGCTGTGCTGCTGCAGTGACAGCAGCCTCTATTTGACTTCTGAGTCTCATGCAGGCAACAACTTTGTGAGCTACTGTAGCAGCAATAGCCGCAAGATCTGGTTTGAGGTGTAAAGACCAAGAACTGTTCTGTAGTTTCAGCATTTTAGGGTGGGTTCATTAATTAAATGAATAAATTTTTTTGAATTAGACAAAGCATTAAGTTATCCAGAGCAATTAGCAAAAACCTGAAGGGCAATTAAATGAGCACTGCCACCCGCAGGTATAGCCACAGGTGTTGCAGGTATCTTGATCGCAATTTGTATTGCAGGTATTGCAGGTGTTGCAGGTATTTTGGCCACAATTCGTATTGCAAGTTCCGCAGTTTGTAGCACAGGTTTCGCAGGTGCAGGTAGCCTGGCCACAATTTGTTTGACAGGTGTTGCAAGTCGCCTGACCACAGTCTGTTACAGCCGTAGGCCCGGGATCGGGGCACTGAGGTGGATCTGTTGGAGGAGGGAAGGGTTTAACTGCAATCTGCTTGAGTAGATTTTGCGGCCACCCACTTCTGCTGTCAGAAAGGCGAATATCAAGGTCAAATTCATCAAAAGAATTAAGCATAATTATACTTTCCTAAAGTAAGGATTCAGGTGCTGGGTAATGAGATGAGAGAAGGCATAGCCTGACTTTCTGGGTCATTGCTAAAGCCCGATGGCGGTACGACAGTTGCGGCAAATTCAGAGGGTCTGGATGTCATGTGCTTCACCTCAAAGTTGTGGATAGGTATGGAAATGCTGGATACGTCGTTTGGCCTGTAATTGGGTGAATATTCTTTCTCCAAAAACTCCTCTTTGGGTTAGCTTCAGTCAGGGGACACAGACGAAAGTCGATTACTCGATCAGCACCACATCGACATGATCGATGGATAGCTCGATTCCGAGTGTATCTGCACCAATCAAGTGACTCGAAATTTCACGCCCTTGCGCTGAACTGACCTTTTGGTGTTCTCCTACCTTGGGTACTTCGATGCTCAACGTTTGAATCGGTTCATCGGTCCAATTCAAAATCACGAGGGCAATGCCTTGTTCAGACTCCAACCGACAGACTTCGACCAGTTCATGGCTGACCTCAACGGGTTTAGGCGTCTTGGCCAGCAAAGCAGGCAAGGCAACCAATTGGCGTTCAGTCTGTCCCCATTGACGGGGCAGGCGATCCGTGTAGACCGGACTGATGTCCGACTTAATGGGATGCAAGGGTGTATTCCAATACTGCCAACCGGGGAAGAAACTATAGGCGATCGCCCGACCGTTCCCATAGGCGTTAAGCGTGAGCGCTGGTTGGGCAGGATCCGAAGATTCTGCGAGAGGGAGTAGGGAGGCAATTACCGTCGCTTCCTGGGGTTGTGGGC
>JBAVRC010000927.1:0-6413 GCA_049694615.1 Thermosynechococcaceae cyanobacterium
ATTCAGGAATGCCCCGTTCAGCATATTCTTGGCGTTTTTCAACATAATCGCGATCATAGTTTTTTGCTCCTGGTTCACCGGGGGAAACCACTTCCACCACCAGGGCTGGAGCAGGCATATCGGCTCTAATGAGCGATCGCCGTTCACTCGATAATGCGGCTGCTCCAGCCGCCGTTAAGACCATAAAATCTGGGTAACGGCTGGTCGCACGACCTGGACAGATTTCAATCTCCGTCCCCCGGCGCAGTTGGTTCAAGGGGACAACTCTGGCAAAAGCCACGATGAGAAATAGCGCGATTAGGACGTTTTGGTCGGTTTCAGCACCCATTTCGACTAAAATCCCATCTACAAGTTCATAGCGGGTATCGGTTCCATCGTCATAGTCAAGGTATTCCGCAAAGGTCATGGGTCGAGTGGTGGCGATCGCCATGGGTGGATCCTCCAGGTGATTATCCCTATCCTAGACGGGCGGAATTTGGGTTGCGAGCGGGATCGCTTCGATGATACTGGCAAAGGTTGAAGTGGGGACAATTCGGGTCAGTTGAAAGCCAGCTTGTGCCAATAGGGTACGATACTCGGCTTCGGTCCGTTCGCAGCCACCGGGACACATCGTCAACATATTTAAGTCCAGCAGCTTGCCGATAAAGGGATCATTCCCTGGCTGAATCACCATTTCCACCAGCAACAATCTTCCCTCTGCTGGCATGGCGATCCGGCAATGTTGCAAAATGGCGATCGCCTCTGTATCGCCCCAATCGTGGATGATATGTTTCAGCAGGTATGCCTTACCACCCGTCGGGACTGACTCGAAGAAATTGCCCGCCACGACTTGGCAGCGATCGCTCACACCCCCAGCAGCGAGGATCGGTGTTGCCCCAGCCACAACCGTTTCTTGGTCGAACAAAATGCCCTTCAGGTGCAGATTGGCTTGTAAAAGTGCCGTGAGTAAACTGCCATTGCCGCCTCCCACATCAACCAACGTGTCAAGGGCAGAAAAGTCGTAACTAGCGACCACCGCACCGATTTCCAAGGACGAATAGCTGGTCATCGCCTGATCGAAGATTTGTGCTGATTCGGGATTTTGGGCCAGATAAGGAAAAATCGGCAGGCCATAGACCTGGGAAAAAGCATCGTTGCCTGTTTTGACGCTGTAGAGCAACTCGCCCCAAGCGCGATAATGTTCTTCGCCGCTCATGATGGCCATGGCCCGTAGAGACCCTGGAGCATTGCTACGGAGGAACTGGGCCAAAGGCGTCAATGCAAATTTCTGTTCGTTGACTTCGCTAAAAATGCCAAGGCTGGCCAGTGCCCGTAGGAGCCGATAGATCGAGCGAGCATCCGCCCCCGTTGCGGCGGCGATCTCCTCGTAGCGTTGCGGTCCTGCTTCCAGTAAGTCGGCAATCCCCAGTTTGGCTGCGACAAAAATGGCCTGAGAAATCCAATAGCCATTCACCATTTGCATGAACACAACGGGCAGCGGTACAGCACTGGGTAAGGGGGGTAAATGAGTGTCAGTCATGGCGCATAGACCTATCCAATCTTTCTGTCTAGGGTATCAACAAGGCTGAGGAGGCTGGGTGGAAACAGGCGTTAAGATTTTACTGGGCGGCGCGGGCAAACAAGCTAGACTGTAGACTGAGCCACTTGTTTACGGCCATTTACCCCTCGCTTGTGCTATGTTGATGCCGGCCAGTTCGGAATTTGTGACCTTGTGCCGAACCCAGGTGGCGTTGCTGATAGACAGCTTCGGCGCATCTCTCAGTGCCATTTATCTGACCGAAGATCCGACGGCATCAGGGGAAAACGCCTTAATTCCGGTGGTGGTGTATCCCGACGCCACAGAGCAATGGTCGAATAACATTCCCTTTCAATTGCCGGAGGCGAGCGATCGCCGCTCAGCACTAGCCCCTCCGCTCAATCCGCCTGCTCTGTCTCTCCAGAAGGAAGTGCCAGAAGCAGTATCTTGGGTCAATCCATTGACGGTTTTTGCCGATGGGCCAGAACCCACTCGTCTGGTTCTACCGTTAATGCATGAAGAGATCATTTGGGGACTGTTGGTGGTGGGTCGAGAAGGTCGCCGCTGGCGCAAACGCGAGCAAGTGCAATTGAAGCAAATTGCCCAAACCTTAGCGATCGCCTGTGTGCTGGATCAGCGCTCTCAGTGGTTGGGGCATGGTCATGACCAATTTCTGGCGTTGCAGACCCAACAACACAACACCCTGTCCACCCTATTGCACCAGTTTCGCAACCCCCTCACCACTCTACGCACTTTAGGAAAACTCCTGTTCAAGCGCCTGCACAGCAACGACGCCAATCGCGGTCTGGCCGAAAGCATTGTGAGTGAAAGTGAACATTTAGAACAATTACTCCGACAATTCGACGATGCTATTGATTTAGGCGACGCGGCCTTGGAAACGGGGGAGGCGATCGCCACGGACCCGCCCGCTTTGCTACCCGGTTCCCATTGGTTGACGGGAACACTGGTGTTGCAACCCTGTTGGCTGAGTGAGGTTTTGCAGCCACTCCTTCATGCGATCGCCGGACGGGTGGACGAGCAAAGGATGCAGTTACAGGTGGCCATTCCTCCAGAGTTGCCCCCGGTGAAAGCCGATGCGACGGCGCTGCGAGAAGTCTTTGGCAATATTATTGACAATGCCCTCAAATACACCTCCGATGGGGGCACGGTTTGGGTCACGGTCGAGCGTCAGGTGCCGCAGGGGGTGTGTCCAGCCCAACAAATCGTGCAGATTAGCGATAATGGACCCGGTATTCCCGCCGCAGATCTAGAGCGTATTTTTGAGCGCAACTATCGCGGGATTCAATCCCAAACTGACATTTCTGGGACTGGGTTGGGCTTGGCGATCGCCAAAGATTTAATGTTGCAAATGCAAGGCGATATTCATGCCTTCAGTCCAGCGCTTGTTCCTCAGGGAAGTCTGCGAACCGGCAGTACGTTTCAAGTGCAGTTATCGGAGTGTGGCATTCAGTCTTAGAGTGCTTTTGGGTTCCACCTAACGAGCACTCACCCTTCCTATTGAACATTAATTAAAGCGCCACGAATTTATCTCTAATGGCGCTTGTCCGACAGCAACTTTGTTTGTAGAGCTATTGTCCGATCCCGTGATGTGCGGCGGTAAGCGCCAATTGCGATCGCGATCGCGACGACCATCAGCATCGCCGCAACGGCGAACGTGCTCCGCATACCCATGGCAACAGCATCGGGGCGCGCTGTCGCGATGTCGATCGTTGCCGTTGCGATCGCGAACACCGCACCCATCCCAGACGCCCCAGTAATCAGCCCAAGATTGCGTGACAGATTGAGCAGGCCGGAAATGACACCCCGCCGATTCGGGTCGATATCCGTCATAATCGCAGTGTTATTGGCCGCCTGGAACAGTGCATAGCTGGCAGTAACGCAAACGATCGGGGTGATATATCCAGCAATGCCGAAGGTTGCTGGTACGAAGGATAAAACCAAGCAACCGATCGCGATGCCGATGAGACCCGCAATGGTCATGCGTTGTGCACCCAAACGGTCTACGATGCGGCCTGCTGGCACGCCAGTCAGTGCAGCGACCAGCGGGCCGATCGATAAGATGAATCCCACCAGCGCGATTTCGAGACCCAGCGCCTGCGCCAGATAGAACGGCCCAACCACCAGGGTTGCCATCATCACCGTCGAGACGAGGGTGCTCATGGCGAGGCTCGCACTCAGCGCCGGATCGCGGAACATTGCCAATCGGATCAAAGGGGATGCGGCTTTGGCCTCGACTCGCACGAAAAGAGCAACACCGAAGACGGCAGTCAACAGCAAGGCGATGTTGAGCGAACCGAAATGGCCGCGACCGATTGTCATGGACAGGGCATAGGCCGCCAGCGTCAGAGCCAGCAGCAGCGTGCCTACAGGGTCGAAGCTGGCCCGATCGGCCTGCGGCCCCCGTTGATCGACGGGTAAGTAACGACGCACGAGCAGAAAATTCAGGATACCCAGCGGCACGTTGACGAGGAAGATGGTTCGCCAACCGAGTCCGGCGATGAGCAGTCCGCCGATCGATGGACCCAACGTGGTGCCGATCGCGGACATCGTTCCAAGCAACCCCATCGCGCTACCAATCTTTTCTTTTGGCACCGTCTCACCGACTAGAGCAACAGTGAGAGCCATCATGATCGCTGCTCCGAGGCCCTGTGCAGCACGGGCAGCAATCAGCAGCCAGAGCGTAGGCGCGATGCCGCACAGGAGCGATGCCATCGTGAACAGACTGATTCCAACCAGTAGCAGCCGTCGTCGTCCCATGATGTCTCCGAGCCGTCCGACGCTGACGATCAGGGTGGTAATGGCCAGAAGATACGCGAGGACGATCCACTGGACGGATTGGAAGGAGGCGGTGAACGCTTGGGCCAACGTCGGCAAGCCCGCATTGGCGATGCTCGTATCCAGTGAGGGCATCAACATGGATAGGGAGAGGCTGGCCAGCGCCCAACGAACCGAAGAATTACGTTTTGCTGGTTTTGCAATGATTGGCTTCAAAAATAACCTCTGCTGTTTGGGCAACTCTCGAAATGGATCAATCTGAAACAGCCTCTCTTGTTTGAAATGCAAGATTGGTGCAGTTAAGAAGGAAGCGTTAAATGGAATCAGGTGGCAGGTGATTGCTCAAATTCAAGAATGCCAACTAATATTTGGATAAGGTCGGTTAGGTCAGCGGGGACACGGTAGAGATTCAGGTCTTGGGTGATTTGACGAGTGGCGCGATCGAATTGGCCAAATTGCCAGATAGTTCCAGTGGAGATGGCTCCTTGGAGGATGGGTTGGTCGGATTCGATCCATTGGTCGAGGGCAATGAGTTCGATCGCGAGTTGGAGGAAGCCGCGTTCTAGATCTTCGTTTTTGGCTTCGATGACGAGGAAGGTTTGGTGATTTTGGAGCAGGTAATCGAGGGAGCCTTTGAGTTGGTTGCTCACTGCAACAGGGTATTCGACGTTGAGGGTAGCTTGGGTATAGTGTAATACATCGGCCAGGACAGGGGCGATGAGGAATTCGCGCCTTGCCATTTCGCTGGTCAGGCTAAGGCGGGGGAGAATGTCTTCGATGCGGGCTTTGAGGTCGGTGAGGCGATCGAGTTCTCCGGTGTAGCGAAGCAGTTGGAGAGAGCGGCGTTGGAGAGATACGCCGAAGTAGGCGAGGATGTCTTGGGGGGCGAAGTTGAGTTTGAAGTAGTCGGAGAAGGTGTAGGACTGGTCGGGTTGAATGATGGAGGTTCTGAGCATGGGAGAGTCCTCGTCGGTTGGCGCTGATGACCCTCACTCGTCTCCAATACTGCTCCTCCAAGGATAAAATCGGGTATCAACTTAACGGGGGAAACTGAATCCTTAAAGCCAAGGCTGATCGTCTTCAAGATCTTCGGGGGGAATGCGATCCAGGGGGACATCCCAAGTTGACGACCCGGGCCGTGGCGATCGCGGGTTGTTGGGCTTCAGTTTGTCCTTAACCTGTTTTGCGAGGGGATGTAGTTCGTCTTGCAGAGTTTCCGTCAGCGATCGCGCCTTGGCCTGTAAGCGGTCCAACCAGGGGGAGGGCGATCGTTGTGGGTCCGGGTCGGGAGACAATAGCTCCGCTTGCACCTGCTGGGCCACAGCTTTCGCCTTGCGGGTTGCTTGTCCGGTCAAGTCTTGAACCTGCCGACTAACTTTAACCGTCAGATGTTGGAGTTGTTCTTGGGTTTGGGTTGAAAAAGACTGTAAGTCTTGGTTAACTTCGCCATATCGGTCTTGAAAACGCTCGGTCAAGTCGCCGCGCAATTCTTCCGTGACTTGGGATAATTGGTGGTCAATCCCCGCTCGATCGACCGGAAACTGATCGGCGGTGCGCTGAGATACGCGCACCCGATTTTTGCTGAATTTTAAGATCTGGGTGGGGGACAAGCGATAGACACTCCCGGTCAAACCACGCAACCCTTCAGCCCGGAATAGATAGTCGGTAATCGCTCCAGTTTCCAGGCTAAAGCGACAATCGATAATTTTGCCCACTTTATTCCCTGCATCGTTCCAGAGTTCATGGCCGATCAAGGTTTCCAACAGGGCAACCGATTCGGTATCGGTGGGGGTGGGGTCAGAATTGACCACCAAGCGCTCCACTTCAACCCGGTGTAGTTGGCGCAGGTTAAAGGCAAATTTTTCCTTCCCGCGTCGTCCCGATTGACTGATGAACCCCAACACGCGGTGTACTTCGGGATACATCCAAATGGACTCCACTCGTCCCCATTCCGTGGCGGTCCGGCGGTCGATAACGAGGCAGTACAGCAGGTCGCTTTGGCAGATGGTGTCTGGCAAGTCAGGCATCGGATCCTTTGAACAATGGCAAGCCTATGTCTTCTAGTGTAACGGTCTGTTTCTAGGGTCGCACGGCGCTGTCG
>JBAVRC010000928.1:0-1887 GCA_049694615.1 Thermosynechococcaceae cyanobacterium
CCTTTAGAAGCTTCGATACCCGCAACAGAAAGGCTTTTAATCTTAGAAGCGATGGAACATGGCATGGATATCATTAACGGTCTCCATCAATTCTTCTCTGAAGATCAAGAATTTGCCCAGAAAGCCGCTCAATGCGGTATCCAAATCAAAGACATCAGAAAACCGCCTCAACTCAATGATTTGCACGTTTTTACAGGCAAGATATCCAGGGTTACGGTTCCGGTAATTGCCGTATTGGGTACCGATTGCGCTTGCGGAAAAATGACGACCGCCGTGGAACTCAATAAAGCCCTAATTGGCCTGGGGATAAAATCGATCATGGTGGCAACGGGGCAGACCAGCTTAATGCAGGGTGCCAAATATGGGGCCACCATGGATGCGTTGATCTCTCAATTTGCGATCGGCGAAATTGAGCATGCGGTTGTTCAGGCGTTTGATCACGAGAATCCCGATATTATTTTGGTTGAAGGTCAGAGTTCGGTCAGTCACCCAGCGTTTATGAGTTCCGTCGGGATCTTAAAAGGATGCATGCCCGATGGAATTATCCTTCAACATCCACCGGCCCGAAAATTTCGTTGTGATTTTCCGGATTTGGCGATGCCGACTATCGAAAGTGAAATTCAACTCATCGAAGCTATCTCTCAATCGCAGGTGATTGCGATCGCCTTAAGTCACGAAAATCTTACGACGGAAAAAACTCTCAAAATTATTGAGGATTACGAGCAGAATCTAAAATTACCTACCACAGATGTATTGACCTACGGTTGTCAAAAACTGATCCAAAGCCTTTGCAATTATTTCCCCAAGCTAACTCGCATCATCAGCCGCGCCCAGATTGCGGAACAACCTTTGGTGGCGACCCGGTAGCCGTAAGTCTGCTGCACAGCGCTGATGAAAGCTTTACTACCCAGAATAGAAATTGCCCTATCTGAAATCCAACATAATGCTCGGATGCTATCCGAACGTTATGGGCAAAAGGGCATTTCTTTGATGGGAGTTTCTAAGGCGGTTTTGGGAGAGCCCGCGATCGCCCAGGCGATGATTCAAGGGGGAGTAAAGTTTATGGCGGACTCTCGCCTTGAAAATATTCAAAAAATGAAGGCTGCTGGGATCTCCACTCAGTTTGTGCTGCTGCGCACAGCCTTAAGCCAGGCCGAGTCGGTGATTAGAGATGTGGATATTAGTCTAAATACCGAATTGGAAACGGTTAAAGAACTGTCTCGTTATGCAACTCTACATCATAAAATCCATCAAATTATTGTCATGGTAGAGTTGGGGGATCTACGGGAGGGAATTCTCGCGAGTGACCTGTTTCAATTTATCAAAACAGTTCTGGATCTACCCCAGATTAACGTCATAGGAATTGGCTGCAATCTGGCTTGTTATGGTGGCATCAAGCCAAATCAATCCAAAATGCGAGAATTATCTGAATTGGCAACGGCGATCGAAGAAAAATTTCAGATTCATTTAGCCGTCATTTCCGGCGGAAATTCGGCAAACCATGAATGGTATGAATCTGCACCGCAAGTCGAGAAAATCAACAACTTGCGACTGGGTGAGTCGATTCTATTAGGGTGTGAAACCATCAACCGAAAGGTGATTCCGGGTTTGTACACTAGCGCCTTTAAGCTGATTGCTGAAGTTATTGAGTCTAAAGAAAAACCCTCTTTACCCTTTGGCGAAGCCTGCCAGGATGCCTTTGGCAATATTCCCGTCTTTGTTGATCGCGGTGTTCGGCGACGAGTAATTATTGCTTTGGGCCGGCAGGATGTGCTGATCTCTGGCTTAAAACCAATTCAAGACTTAGAAATATTAGGGGCAAGTAGCGATCATATTGTGCTCGACAGCAACAACGCTGAACTCAAGATTGGTAGTGAAGTTATGTTT
>JBAVRC010000929.1:0-7419 GCA_049694615.1 Thermosynechococcaceae cyanobacterium
CCCTTATGGGAACGCGTCCCCCCACCTGCCTATGGTGGAATCGAGTTGGTGGTCGGGTTACTTACCGACGAACTCGTCCGACGCGGTCACGAGGTTACGCTCTTCGCCTCTGGGGATTCTGTCAGTCATGCCAAATTAGACGCCATCCATCCACGTGCCCTCCGATTGGATCCGGATGTTAAAGAATACGCGGTCTATGAAGCTTTGCAACTGAGTCATGTCTACCAGCGGGCTGGCGAATTCGATGTCATCCACTCTCACATGGGATATGCAACCCTCCCCTACGCCAAGCTGGTCAAAACTCCCACGGTTCATACCCTCCATGGCCCCTTTACGTCGGACGGCGCTAAGCTCTACAAACATGCCAAAGAGCAGCCCTATATCAGTATTTCCCAGGCACAAGTGGAACCTAGCTTAGGTTTAAATTGTGTCGCCAATGTCTATAACGCCATTGATGTGAAACAGCACCAGTTTTTCCTCAAAGCGGACGAGCCAGCTTATCTGGCCTTTCTCGGCAGGTTTTCTCCCGAGAAGGGACCGCACAATGCGATCGCCATTGCGAAACAAACGGGTCTGCCGTTGAAGATGGCTGGAAAGGTTGATCCGGTGGATCAGGTGTTCTTCGAGCGCGAAATCGAACCCCACATTGATGGTCACCAGATCCAATACTTAGGGGAAGCCAACCACGCTCAAAAAAATCGCTTAATGGGCGGTGCGATCGCCACCTTATTCCCAATCACCTGGCGCGAACCCTTTGGCCTTGTCATGATTGAGTCGATGGCAGCCGGAACGCCCGTCATTGCCATGCGGATGGGATCTGTCCCAGAAGTAATCCGCCACGGCAAAACAGGTTTTATTTGCGATTCTGTTGCCGAGTGCGTAGACGCGGTTGGCCAGATCGACCAAATTGATCGGATGGCTTGCCGGGACCACGTCTCCGCATTTTTTAGTGTGCAGCAGATGACCGACGGTTACGAAGCGGTTTATCGGAAGGTGATGTCCCAACGGGCTTCTACGAATGGGCATAGCCATGCCCCCGCCCTCGTTCTCTAACCTTCAAAAACGCCAGCGAGGGCGCTTTTTTTAGCTTTGATCGGCCCTCATTAGCGGTTCCCCCGTCATTCAACTGATTGAGATATCGCGAAATAGAACCTAAAGCCGTTATGAAACCATTACCATTCATCTCTAATTCGAGACCTGAACCCCAAAATTCTAAATCGACCTTTGCCTTGCCTCGCATGGCCATTCCGACGCGCCAGTCTATTGCCCTGATTTCTGAGCATGGCGATCCGGCAGCGGATATTGGTCACGAAGAAGCCGGCGGTCAAAATGTGTATGTCCGCAAAGTGGGCGAAGCCTTAGCCAAGCTGGGTTGGCAAGTGGATATGTTTACCCGTAAAGTGCGGCCTGAAGACCCAACCATTGTGCATCACGGCCCCCACTGTCGCACCATTCGCTTAAAAGCAGGGCCGGAAACGTTTATTCCGCGCGATCATTTGTTCGAGCACATGCCCGAATTTGTGGACTCGTTCCTCAAGTTTCAGGCCAAAGATGGTGGCAATTACCCCTTGGTCCATACCAATTACTGGATGTCAGGGTGGGTGGGCCTGCAACTCAAGCAGGTCAGTAATATTCAGTTGGTGCATACGTATCACTCCCTAGGGGTGGTGAAGTATCAAGCTTTGGAACACCAACCCCCCATTGCTCAAACGCGCTTGCTGACCGAAAAACAACTGCTGGAGCAGGCCAACTGCGTCGTGGCGACCAGCCCTCAGGAGCAAGATTATTTGCGATCGCTGGTCTCCCGCGAAGGGTACATCGAAGTCATTCCCTGCGGCGCTGACCTAGAGACCTTTCGGGTGTTGCCGCGCCAGGAAGCCAGAGCCTCCTTAGGGTTCCGTCCCGATGAAAAAGTCGTGCTGTACGTGGGACGCTTTGACCCGCGCAAAGGCATTGAAACATTGGTGCGGGCCTTTGCCGAACTGCGCGATCAAACCGATGAAACCCTGAGCGGTAAGCTGCGATTGGCCATCGTTGGGGGTGCACAAGCGGGGCAGCCCGACGATCAAGAGCGCGCGCGCATTGAAGCGTTGGTGGACGAACTCGGGCTGACCGACCAAACCTTGTTCATTGGACAAGTGGGCCATGATCGGTTGCCTTGGTACTACACAGCAGCGGATGTTTGCGTCATTCCGAGCCATTATGAACCTTTTGGGTTGGTAGCAGTGGAGGCTATGGCCTGCGGTACCCCTGTCATTGCCTCTAATGTAGGCGGCTTAAAGTTCACGGTGATTCCTGGCGAAACTGGCCTGCTGGTCAATCCCCAGGATGTATCTGGATTTGCGATCGCCCTAGAGCAGGTGCTCAGCGGTCCCCAATGGGCCACGCAAATTCGCCATCAAGCGGCCAATTGGGTTCAACAAAACTTTAGTTGGGCGGGCGAGACGGGGGTTGCCGCGCAACTCAGCGACTTATACCGTCGCTTGTTTGCCGACTGGTTGCAGGGGTCTCATCCGCGCCCCGTTGCGACGCCCATTTCGGTGCCCAAAAAGATCCGCTTGTCAGCATAATGAGGTGATGGGACAAAGCCTTCGGTCACGGCACTGGCGTATTTACCCAGTTGCTTGGCCGTTGGCTTCACCCTTTAGGATTTGAGGGAGTAATTGGACCTTGAACGAACTTTCATGGCCGCAGCGCAGCTTGATTCTGATGGCTTGGTTAGGGTTTATGGGATTAATGTTTTATTTCTCAACCCGATCTTGGGGTGGGACGGAAACCCGTAGCGATTTGGACGTTTTGCTCTCCTATGTGCCACTGCTGCGGGAACATTTATCAGCGGTTGACTTAGACCGCTTAAATTACATCCTGCGCAAAATGGCCCACTTTACCGAATATGCCCTTTTGACCACCTTGGGATATTTTGCCTGGTCTCGCAGTCTGGGTCAGTCCACCCTTCCCGCTATTCGCTACACCTTAGGGTGTTCCATTGCCTTTGCCATCACCGATGAGTTTCATCAGCTTTTCGAACCAGGACGCACCTCTCTGCTCACTGATGTGCTGATCGATAGTTTGGGGGCATCGGTTGTGGCATTAGTGCTTTTTTCGCTGAACTGGCGATCGCAGCCTTCATAAGGTGTCGTTCCATGTCGGTTACCCAATTTCTGCATGCTTCACTGCTGATCACAGACCTCAGCACAGCGCGCCACTTTTACGAAACCCTGTTGGGTCTAGCGCCTGCGGAACGCAATCTGTCCTTTCCAGGGCTGTGGTACCAGGTGGGTCCGGTGCAAATTCATCTCATTGCTGCGGATCAGATGATGGGCGATCGCGTCAATGACCAAAAGTGGGGTCGCAATCGTCACTTAGCTTTTGCTGTAATGGATTTAGAGGCGATTCGTCGGCGTTTAGAGGACGCAGGTTACCCTATTCAACTGAGTAGTTCCGGGCGACCTGCCTTGTTTGTGGCCGACCCGGATGGCAACCTGATTGAATTGGCCCAATCTTAATCCACCGCCGAAGATGGGCAGCCGTTAATGGGTCGTTACAGGGTGGATGCGCAGCTTCATCAAAAGATGGCAGGCGAGCAGGCAAGGATAGGAAAAAATGCAATCCAATCTCTATGAAACTGATTTTTATGCTTGGACATTAGAACAATCTAAGTTGCTCAAAGCGGGTGATTTGAAGCACCTGGATACGATGAATTTGGTAGAGGAAGTTGAGTCTTTGGGCAAGCAACAACGCCAAGAATTAGAAAATCGTCTGGCCATCTTACTCGGTCATCTCCTCAAATGGAACTACCAGCCTGATCACCGCAGCAAAAGCTGGAAAGCGACTATCCGTGAACAACGGCGAATGGTGCAAAAATTGATTCGCCAGAATCCCAGCCTGAAACCTTATCTAGAAGAGGCGATCGCAGATGCCTATGAATCTGGATTGGATTTGGTTGTGCGTGAAACTCCGTTGGATTACCCAGATTTACCAGAGAATTGTCCTTACGCCCTGGAGCAACTTTTCGATACTGATTTTCCTAGCAATTTGAACGAGGCTTAAGACCGTTGTTAACAGAAACTGGGGCAAGGCAATGCCTATACTTTGCCGCCTTCGGAAACCTGCGCTAAAAACGAACTTGCATCATGCGGAAGAGTTCTCCGTCTGCGGTTTTGATGATTTTGCCCCCGGACTGGGCTATTAAATTTGCCCAGTCTGCCAAGGTCGGTAGAAACACTTCAGCGCCCAGGTAGGTTTCCAAAATGGCCCAGTTTTCAGCCAGTTCTTGATCTGGATCGACTGCATCAAACAAAAAGACCCCACCCGGCTTCAGCACCCGTTTCACTTCAGCAACGACCGTTTGCCAGTAATTCAGGGGATAGTAGCAACTCCATCCCGTGGCCACCACCCCATCAAACTGTTGGGCTTCGGATTGAATGCGATGGGCTGCCTCTAAGATAACCCCCTTAAACAGCTTGGAATTGAGTTGGGGACCACGACTTTTGACCGCTTCCTGGGCAACGTTGCTAATTTCCTGACCGTGAAAGAAGGCATCCCAGTCCCGCCAGGGATAGATCAAAAAACTAAAGCCACAGCCCAAGTCGAGCCAGTGTTGATTTTTCTTGGGGGCGATTAATTCCCAAAAGGGCGAAGCAATTCGGGCTTGCAGTTTGCCTGCGGTCCAGTCCTGAAACACGGACATGGCCTCCACTTCAGGAGGCAAGTCAAAAGCGTCTCGCTGATATTCGCGGTTGTAGCGCTGGGCGACGGGTAGAGTTAAGGCTTGCCCATCGTCATGGGGGCGAGGCAAGTCATATCCCTGTGCAGCGGAAGGTGGGGAAGCGTCTTGCGATTTTCGTCCCATGAATTGTAAGCTCCTTGGTGTCGATTAAACCTGGGGTTAATCTGCTTTAACGGTATGCTATCCAATCTACCTTGAATCGCCTTTGGGCGAGGCAGTTTCAACACCCCCCCACCTCTAGTACCCTGGAAAAGGAACCGTAACGGTGGGCCAACCCATGACTGTAAAACTAAAACCGGACTGGGCGGGCGCAGATCCCTTATCTCGGTTTGTGAATGTGCTCATCCAGACCAAACCCATCTATGGGCTGATGAAGCAGCAAGCGCGGCAGGTGCTCATCAAAACCGCCGAAAAGAACGGCATCCCTTGGCGGCAAACCGTGCAAGCCTTTGAAGCCTCTGGCATTCAGCAACAATTGGCTCAACATACCAACCCGGCGATCGCCTACCCCGACTATTACAACGTTCCGTTTCATGCCTATGAACAAGGCAATTTGTGCTGGTTAGCCGCCTTTGAAACGGAGCCTGCCACCTATGCGATGGCATTACGGGTTTGGCCTCAGGAAACCCTCAGTTGGGAAGAGGCGCAACATCGTCTGCGATCGAGCTTTCATGCTGTTTTGGCCGAGTATGGTCCGCAACACGTGCAAGATAGTCTCGACTTGGGCTGCTCCGTCGGCATTTCTACGTTGGCTCTGCATCGGTACTATACCCAACGCCAAAACACGCCCGTTCGTACCGTAGGGCTGGATCTGTCGCCCTATATGTTAACGGTAGCCCAAGCCAGAGATATCAATGGCGAGATTCAGCAATGGATCCACGGCAAAGCCGAAGCCACTGAATTTGCCTCGCAGTCCTTTGATCTGGTCACCTTACAGTTTGTGACCCATGAATTGCCCAGTGAGGCCAGTTGCGCCATATTTCACGAAGCCCTGCGTATTCTCCGTCCCGGCGGTTGTATCGCCATTGTGGATAACAACCCCAAATCCCCGGTGATTCAGGGTCTCCCTCCGGTGCTGTTTACCCTGATGAAAAGCACTGAACCCTGGAGCGACGACTATTACACCTTTGATATCGAGTCCGCCTTGACACACGCTGGATTTGAGATTCCCACTACAGTCGCCAGCGATCCACGCCACCGGACGATTGTAGCCCGTAAACCTGCCTCCACGGGAACATTCTAGACATTGCTGTCGATCTCAGGAGAAGATGAAAGCATCGTCTGATATCCAGTAGCGCACCCAAAAGACCGTATGTCCAGCATTAACGTGATGGGCGTTCAACATGCGTACGAATTGACACCGCCGATCGGAACAGGGCCGGTGTTGGTTTTTGTGCATGGGTGGCTGCTGAGCCGTAACTATTGGCGTCCATTAATACAGCAACTATCCTCGACGTATCAGTGTTTGGCCTACGATTTACGCGGGTTTGGCGAGTCTAGCCTCCCGACCGTTACACTCAGGGACAAGGCCATCATCAGTCCCCTCTCCTTTGGCGAAATGCGGATTGCAGATCGATTGGACCTTGCGGTGGATGCCGGAATGCTGGGCAATGGACAACCCCGTTATACCCCTGCGGCCTATGGACAAGACTTGATTATTTTACTTAAACAACTGGGTATCTCCCGTGCTTGGATCATTGGCCATTCCCTTGGCGGCAGTATTGCCCTATGGGCCGCTGCCTTTGCACCCCAGGTCATTGAGGGCGTTGTGTGTCTTAATTCGGGCGGGGGAATCTATGTCAAAGAAGCTTTCGAGCGATTTCGTCAGGCCGGACAACAAATGCTCTGGTTTCGCCCTGCTTGGTTGCCCTATGTCCCCTACATTGAGGTTGCGTTTAGCCGAATGATGGTGGCGCAGCCCCTAGAACAGCGTTGGGGAAGACAACGGGTGATCGATTTTGTTGCGGCACACCCGGAGGCCGCTCGGCGATCGCTGCTAGACTCCACCTTGCCGGAACAAGTTCACCTCCTGCCGCAAGTGGTGGCGCATCTCTCGCAACCCGTTCTTTTTTTGGCCGGACAACAAGACCCAGTGATGGAACTGAAATATGTCTATCACCTGGCTAGCTTTCACCATTCTTTTCAAGGGGGACACCCCAACGTTATTGAAATCCCAGACTGCGGTCACATGGGGATGCTGGAACAGCCAACGGCGATCGCCCACCACATCCAAGACCTTTTAGCAGAATCAGTGCCTAATTCTCCATATCGTCTAGATCCAGCAGCAAGGGATCGGGGTTCTCCTGAAGCGGTTGCCGTACCCAACGAGTCAGGCGATTGGCATAAATAAACATAAACCCTGCCACAACACTACTTAAGAACTTTTTGGTCGAGTCCTTGAAGAGTCCCAGACGGCGATCGGCCATTTCCTTGGCGATATCATTTTGGACATTCGCTTTGGCCTGGGTCACTTGCCCCAACAACTGCTCCTTGATCGCCTGAGGCGCTTGGGTTTGGATCGCTGTCTCGTTGGGTTGACGGTTGAGCCGATTCGCTAACCGTTCCAATTCCTTCGGGTCGGTCACGGTTTGGATTCGCTGTTCGAGGTTCGTCAATTGAGCCTTGCGCTGCTCCACTTGAGTGGCAATCTGTTGTTGGAATTGGCCATCCATCCGCAGGGTGTCCGTGAC
>JBAVRC010000930.1:0-6738 GCA_049694615.1 Thermosynechococcaceae cyanobacterium
GCCATGTCCCAACAGTCTTAGAAGGTTCCCCATGAATGATGTTCAGTCTCTCAATCTGCAGGAGTGGGTTGACCAAGCCCATCGGGAATCGGCACGTCTTGCACAAACACCTATTCAAGTTCGGAATGGGGCCCTGAAGCAACTCGCGATCGCCCTGCAAGAGCAGCAAGACACCCTTCTAGAAGCCAATACCCTGGATTTAGAAACGACTCGGGATTTAGCTATCACGGGGCTGGGATTACAATGGCTCAAACTAACGCCAGAGCGACTCTCGTTAGTGCGTCAATTTATCGAGTTGTTAATGGGCCTGCCCGATCCGTTGCAAATTCGCCAAGGCACGGTATCCCCCTTAGTCTATTCCCTGGATGGGTCCCGGATCCTACCCCAAGGGGTTGTTTGCGGTCTCTACGAGTTTTTGCCAGAATTTCCGGTCTTGTTAGCGGGATTATGCTTTAAAACAGGGAATAGTTTGATTCTTAAGGGCAATCCTGAAACCAGCCATTCCCATCAGCGGATGACCCAGATGATCAGCACTGCGATCGCCAAGGTGGGACTGAATCCAGACTGCTTTTTAAGTTGCCCGAGCGATCGCTCGGTGTCTCCCAAGGATCTTTTAGGGAGTCCGTTGCCGATTGATCTTGTGGTGCCCTATGGACGTCCTAGCTTTATCCAGGATATGGTTCGTCTCAGCACAGGACCGACATTGCGTCCCGTCATGGGGAATGGCTACCTGATCTGGTCGCCATCGGGCAGCAGCGATCTGGTGCGCGCGCTCCTCATCGATAGCCATCTCGGTAACCCTGACGCCGTCAATGCCATTGAAAAAGTCATTCTGACCCCCGATCAAAATGTCTCACTGCTAAATGTCCTGTTCAGTCATTTGCGCGAAAAAGGGTTTGCCCTCAAAGGGGACGAAATCTTAGTCGAGTCCTTTCCCGATCTAGGATTGGCCGAGCCTGAGGAGTGGTCTTGCCCTTATCTCAACAAAACCATTGCCTTTAAGCGGGTCAATTCGCTCGCGGAGGGCATTCAATGGATGAATCGCCATAGCAGCGGACAGGCCAATGTGTTGGTGAGCGATACGTATCGGGAGGTTCAACAATTTACGATGGGGGCAACCTGTGCCACGGCCTTTATCAATGCATCCCCCCGGTTTTCGCGGCTCACCAGCGGCCCGAGGGGCATGATCGCCTTGGGAATGCAAGGACGGGGATCCCATTGCCCAGGTCCCATTGGCATAGAGCACTTTCTCAAAAGAATCCAGATCGTCCAAGGGATTGGCCCAATCTAGGGGGTTTCTTACCCCGGCAGTAGCGATCGCTGGCACTGGGGGCACAGGGCTTGAATGAGGAGTTGGCAATCCAACAGGTGATATCCTTCTTTGTCGGCTGTCCTTGACCCAATTTTGAGAATGGAGTCACTTTTAAACTCAACGGTTTTATTGCACTTCACACAAATCAGGTGATGGTGATGGTACGGATAGGGTTGATTTAACTCATAGTGCTTATGGCCTTCGGCAAACTCAAGCTCGCGTAGGATCCCCATACGCGCCATCATCTTAACCGTGCGGTAAATGGTCGAAAGGCTAATGGGATTCCCTTCGGCCTCCAACACGTTATATAAATCTTCAGCGCTGAGATGCTTTCCCTCCGACAGGTTCTGAAACACAGTCAGAATAACTTCGCGTTGGGGGGTCAGTCGCCATCCTCTATCGTTGAGTTCAGCCTTTAGCGAATTTGCTGTATAACCCGCCATGATTCTCAATAAAATTGGCTTATTGAGAATAATATCCAATTCCGTCCAGATTTGCAAGAAGGTTGGTTTATTGAGAATTGTCAACGCTGACCCAAGATCCAGTCTGATTTTTAGGCAAAAGACTCCAGAAAATCGCGGACCCGGTTCCGGCGTTTGGGTTGACGCAGCTTTTGCAGGGCTTTCGACTCAATTTGGCGGACCCGTTCGCGGGACAGTTCCAAAACCTTGCCAATTTCGGCGAGGGAGTGGGTTTGGCCGTCACCGATGCCGAATCGCATTTGAATCACATCCCGTTCGCGAGTGGTGAGTTCAGCCAACAGATCTTGGATTTCTTGTTGCAGGGATTCCCGCATCATTTTTTCGTCAGGGGACATATCGTCGGTTTCCAGCAAATCCCCAAGTTCCGTGTCTTTGTCTTTCCCGACCTTAGTTTCTAGGGAAATGGAGCGAGGGACCCGTGTCAGGAGTTCTCGGATTTGTTCGGGGGTAGTATCGAGTTCCTGGGCCAGATCTTCGATGGTGGGGGTGCGGCCTTTAGCTTGGGCCAGTTTGCGCTGTGCTTTTTTGAGCTTGTTCAGTTTTTCGGTGATGTGGACCGGCAGGCGAATGGTCCGACTTTGGGTGGCGATCGCACGGGTAATGCCTTGCCGAATCCACCAGTAAGCGTAGGTACTAAAGCGATAGCCTTTAGTGGGGTCAAATTTTTCGACCGCACGTTCCAGGCCCAAAGTGCCTTCCTGAATCAGATCCAATAATTCTAGACCGCGATTTTGATATTTTTTAGCCACAGAAACCACTAACCGCAAATTGGCTTGGATCATGTGTTCTTTGGCCCGCATCCCTTCCTTCATGACCTTGTCCAACTCGCTGACCGACCAGCCAATGGTGGCTGCATAGGCAATTTTGCCCGCAGATAAGCGCGGTTTTAGGTCTGCGATATCAATCTGAGATTCCCGTGCCCAACGTTCTAAGGAGGGGCGATGGCCTAAACTGGCCGTGAGGCGATCGCGCACTTCAAGCAACCGAGCATATTCGGCAATGGCCGGATGGTCATGGGTCAGAGCAGCATTACGTTGTTCCAGAAGTTGCATGTAACGCTGTACCTTTTGCGCCTCTGCCACTTCTTCGTCACGCCCCAATAACCGCACACGCCCAATTTCTTGGAGGTAAATGCGGACCAAATCGGTCGTGCGACGCGGTTGTCCGTTCTCTGAGAAATCCAAATGCAGCTCATCGTCTAAATCGACGAAGTCCTGGTCCATCGCATTGGCCTCTAAGCTGGGAGGGTGTTGGCTTGGAACGGCAAGGGCAACCGGATCGAAAGGTTCGTTTTGGGAATCGTATGAGATGGGCATGGCTGATACTAAATTCATCATTCCGTGCAGTTAAGAATGCGGGTTGTATCCAGGATTCCCAAAAATCGGGGGTTGACCGCCATTAAGAGATTTCCTTCTCGATCTATGACGAAGTTATAAGATCAAGATGTTTCGATCGCTGCAATCCACATCCCCCCGAACCTATGACAAATCTCTTGATATTGCCGTCCACCCTCTTTCTCACCGTCTTAATTGCGATCGGTTTAGTGTTTTTTGTGCGAGCCTCGGTGAAAGACCGAACCGAAACTCGGATCTGGCTGTTGCCCCAAACCGAAACGCAAGTTCTAGAAGCGGTAACCCAATATCTAGAGGGACGGGCCTATCGTCTGGATCAGGTTGATCGCGAACAAGGTCAGGTGGTGTTTAAGGGTTTTGTTCGGGCCAGCGGTGCATTGGCCATTTTTTTATCGGTGTTGGCTGCGGTAGGAGCCTTATGTATGGGGCTGGTGCTCTCGGTTCAATTTCCAACCATTGGGTATGGGGGCTTGTCCATGGTGCTGATGGCACCCTTGGCGGGCTGGTTTTATCGTCGCAATGCCCAGCGGACCGAACAAGTCATTCTTGCGGTGCAATCGTTAGAGGCACATCAACAAACCGAGCTCAGGGTCACCGCCCATCGGGATGAAATTAAGGCACTGCAAACCACGCTCCAGTATCCGGCCCCGGACCATTAGTTGGTGCTTTGGGATTGATACACCAGGGGAGGAGAAATCTCGCTAAAGCGCCGATACTCGGAAAGATATTTTTCTAAACGCACAAATTGCATCAGGTTCAGGCTGTAATAAATCCAGCGGCCTTCGTGGCGGGCTTGGACTAAATCAGCGTCTTTGAGCACTTTTAGGTGAAAAGATAGTTTGGATTGACTGGTATTAAGGGCTTCGCAGAGTCCGTTAACGCACAGCGCCTGGTTTTGCAATAACTCTAAAACCTTAATACGAATGGGATCGGAGAGGGCATGAAAGCCGCTGGCGATTTCCTCTACAGGTAACTCATAAACTGTTGTAGTCATTGAATCTTGTATTTAAGCTCGATGTTGATGGACCTGCGAAGGATAGGGTGCCCTTTTTAGTTTTACTCTCAAATCAGGAGTTCTGGCTCATCCGATTCAAAAGTTGATGAATGAGTGACCGATCTTGGGCTTGGGGTTTTTGGTCCAAATAATCCTCCAAATCCTGACGGGACTCGACCCAGCGTCCCAGTTGATAGTACAGCAAACCGCGATCGCGTCGTTCTAAACCGTCATTGGGATCCACAAGCAAAATCCGTTCCGAGGCAGCTAGGCATTTGAGCAAATTGCCCTGATTGAGATAAATGTGTTTAAGATTCGTCAGCATCCGAATCAGGAAGGAGCGGGGACCAATCGCAGCAAAAAATTCGGAGCGCAGGGGCACAGGATGCCCATAGAGCGTTTCTAAGCGATTCCGACAATCTTGACGGAATAGAATATCGCCCTGATGAAATGGATCGACATACAAATCCATATCGGCTTGAACGGGGCGAATTAAGAAATGACCCGGAAAGTTAATGCCTTCCATGGGGAACCCAATGCGTTGGGCAATTTCCAGATAGACCAACGATAGAGTAATGGGAATCCCCGTGCGGAGATCTAGGACCCGATTTAGAAAACTATTGTCGGGGTTGTAGTAGTCCGGTTCATTGCCCCAAAACCCCAGTTCGCCATAGAGGTATTGGTTGATTGTTTTCACAATTCGCAGGGGATAGGGTTCTGGAGGCATTCGTCGAGAGACAATCTCAGCCATCTCATCAAGGCGTTGCAAATAGTGCCCAACAGAGAGGTCGGGATAGCCCTCTTGGGCGATATAGAGCGCAGCTTCGGCAACCGAAAAGGAAGTGTCTTGATGGAGCAAGCGATAGAGGTGCTGTCGTGCGGAAGGAAAATCCATAATGCGCTCTAAAATCGATGAAGTATGGTCTAGGATTGCCAATGCCCCCTTGCCCCTCGATCTTAGGAGTTAGCGTATGGATGTGAAAGCTGCGATCGCCCTTGAACCGGGCAAACCCCTTGTTCTGGAGACGGTTCAGTTGGAGGGGCCAAAGGCTGGAGAGGTGTTGGTTGAAATAAAGGCGACAGGGGTCTGTCACACCGATGCCTATACCTTGTCTGGTGCAGACCCAGAAGGTCTATTTCCAGCAATTTTAGGACATGAGGGCGCAGGCATTGTGGTGGAAGTCGGGCCAGAGGTGAAGTCTTTGCATCCCGGCGACACGGTGATTCCGCTGTATACACCGGAATGTCGCTGCTGCGACTATTGCCTGAGCGGCAAGACTAATTTGTGTCAGGCCATTCGGACCACTCAAGGCAAAGGCTTAATGCCCGATGGCACCAGCCGCTTCTCGTTCCGGGGGCAAATGCTACACCACTACATGGGAACCTCGACCTTTGCCCAATACACCGTGCTGCCGGAAATTGCTGTGGCCAAGATTCGGAACGATGCACCCTTGGATAAGGTGTGCTTGATTGGCTGCGGCGTCACCACCGGTATTGGGGCTGTAATCAATACCGCCAAGGTTGAACCAGGATCGAACGTGGTGGTGTTTGGGCTGGGCGGCATTGGGCTGAATGTGATTCAAGCCGCCCGAATGGTGGGAGCCAACATGATTGTCGGTGTGGACTTAAATCCAGCGAAGCGGGCGATGGCCGAACAGTTTGGCATGACCCATTTTGTCAATCCCCAGGAGGTCGAAGGGGATTTGGTCCCCTATTTGGTGGACTTAACGCAAGGCGGTGCAGACTATAGCTTTGAGTGTATTGGCAATGTGCAGGTAATGCGTCAAGCCCTGGAATGTTGTCATAAAGGTTGGGGCGTGAGTGTGATTATTGGGGTAGCGGGAGCGGGGCAGGAAATTAGCACCCGTCCTTTTCAGTTGGTGACCGGGCGGGTCTGGAAAGGCAGTGCCTTCGGTGGTGCAAAGGGGCGCACCGATGTGCCAAAAATTGTGGACTGGTATATGAATGGCAAAATCGATATCGATTCGTTGGTGACCCATCAAATGCCCCTAGAGCGGATTAATGAGGCATTTGATTTGATGCATGAAGGAAAATCCATTCGCAGCGTGATTACCTTTAGTTGACCATGAATAAATTAATCCGCAATATACTTCAGTTCATCTTTCTAGCCACCATTGTAGCGGTTGGGATTGGCCTAATTCGTCAGTATGGCTTTGATGTGGAGGCGTTGCGAGACCAGGTAAAATTATTGGGTATTGGAGCGCCTTTGATTTTATTTGGTCTCCGATTTATTAGTATTGTAATTCCGGTGATTCCTGGTACGGCGTTTGCATTTGCTGCCGGACTAAGTTTGGGTTTGGGTGTGGGGCTATTGGTCATTATTCTGGCGGATTTTTTATCTTGTAGTCTTAGCTTCTACTTGTCGCGGCGCTATGGACGCGATTTGGTTCAAAAATTAATTGGTCCGCGCTTTATGAATCGGGTGGATCAATTAAGTCAACAGCATTTAGAAGGTAATTTCCCATTATTGACGGCATTTTTAATGACCGGCTTTTTTGATTTTGTGAGCTATGGGGTGGGGTTGACCCAAACCTCTTGGCTCCGATTTCTGGGTGCGCTGTGTATTAGTATTCCCAT
>JBAVRC010000931.1:0-14701 GCA_049694615.1 Thermosynechococcaceae cyanobacterium
TCGATATGGGATTGGATCAACCCCTCTGCATTCAAGATTAATTCGCTGCGTCCGGTGATCTGTAACCTTGGCTTCCAAGGTGCCGGGGCAATCCAGCTTAACGTCCATTGGGTCTGAATTTGGTCCCCTGATCGCTCAATGCCATGGAGATCCATCTGGACCTCTAAAAAAAATTTCTCAATGAACTGAATCATTTTGCGATAGAGTCCCACGCCTTGAAACGCAATCCAGGGATCCTTAAATTGCACATTTTGGGCATATAGTTCGTAAGTTTGATGGCGAGGGAATCGGGCATAATCCGCTTTGAGGGCTTCAATAATATCCATTGGGCACTAGACCTACAAAATGTGGACTGGACTATACACCTAACATCAATCCTATACCTGTCAGATGTTGTCTACGATCTCGCATTACCAAGCAGCTGACATAACATTGGATGGTCCTTAGCGCTAAACTGTTAGGGCTGTTTGCAAGCATCGGAGAACAATCACTGTGGCGATCGCAGGAATCCTGTCGGTAGCAACATTGCCGCCTATTTTGCACATTGTCCCTCAACACCTAACCGTTACGCCAGCCTTGATGCCGCCGTTGTTGGGTGTAGCCGACCCCTGGTATGCGACATGGTTCCAAGCCTTTGTTTTAGGAATTGTCCAGGGGATTACCGAATTCCTGCCTATCAGTAGTACCGCCCACCTCTTGGTGTTCACCAAAGCCTTGAACTGGTCTTTGCTGGGTGAGAAGTATTTTGTCGATGCCATTCAGTTCGGCAGCGTTATCGCGGTTTTAGTTTACTTTTGGGCTGATCTGCGCCATATTGTCCTGGGAAGCTGGCAAGCGTTTCAAAAGAGAGATTGGCAACGGGAAGAGTGGAAAATTTTGGTGGGCATTGCCATTGGCACCTTACCTGCCCTCATCGGCGGTTTGCTGTATAAGAAACTGTTGTCGGAACCAACCCAGCAGTTTTTAGAGGGAGCATTGGTGATTGCTTTAATGTCCATTGTGATGGCAACCTTGCTGGGATTAGCCGAGAAATATGCGACCCATCAACGCAAATTCGATACCTTAGAAATCCGTGACGGGATTTTAGTGGGGTTGGGTCAAATGATTGCCCTCATTCCGGGTGCGTCTCGTTCCGGCTCGACCCTCACCACAGGATTATTCCTCGGTCTGGAACGTTCGACGGCGGCTCGGTTTTCCTTTTTACTGGGTTTCCCGACCTTAGCGCTTGTCACACTTTACGAAGCAAAGGAAACGTTTCAACACGGCGAGGTATTTGGAGCCTTAATTGTCGGGATTATTTCTGCGTTTATTTTTTCCTATCTCTCCATTGCCTGGTTGTTACGCTTTTTGCAAACCAAGGACAGTTGGGTGTTTGTGTGGTATCGATTGGCTTTCGGGGCAGCTATTTTGGCCGCGATCGCTCTCAAAGCTATGGCAATCAGTTAGGGACAATCAATCAGGTATACGATCATGAGTCCATTAAGAGTGGGTGTTGCCGGTCCGGTCGGCTCTGGGAAAACGGCCTTGGTTGATGTGCTGTGCAAAACCCTGCGCGATCGCTATGAAATTGCCGTGGTCACCAATGATATTTATACCCAGGAAGATGCCCAATTTTTGGTGCGGAGTCAGGCGCTAAAGGGCGATCGCATTATGGGTGTGGAAACAGGGGGCTGTCCTCACACGGCAATTCGAGAGGATGCGTCGATTAATGTCGCTGCCATTGAACTCTTAGAACGACGATTTCCGCAGCTCAATCTGGTGTTTGTGGAAAGCGGGGGCGATAATTTGGCCGCTACCTTTAGCCCAGAACTGGTCGATCTAACGATCTATGTCATTGATGTTGCAGGGGGTGATAAGATTCCGCGCAAAGGGGGTCCCGGCATTACCAAATCGGACTTCTTGGTGATTAATAAGACGGATTTAGCGCCCTATGTCGGCGCAGATCTGGCGGTGATGGACCGGGATACGCGAACCATGCGGGGCGCAAAGCCGTTTGGGTTTACAAATCTCAAGCAACAAGAAGGGCTGACGGCCATTGTCGATTTTATTGCGCAGCATCTCTAACGCGACAGCCCCCCAAGCGGGTTGCCATTAATCGGCAAAGTACAGCGCTTGTGCATGGGCCAGGGGATCGCGAATGGCGGTGCGATCGCCCTTGAGCACCGCTTCCATGCGTTGTTTGAGGGGAGAACCCTGTTGCTTGCCCAGCCTCAATCGGGATCGTTTGGCTTCTCGGCGAGGATTTTGGGCTGGGTCAGAGGTCTTGCGTTGCATGGGTGGTTCAGGAGTACGACCCCTCTATGCTGGCAAAGCCTAAGCCCAAACCCCTACCGCGAAATTACGGAACTACGTCCTAGGCGATCGCGATCATGGGGAGCCACTAAATCCATCTCATCCGGTCCCAAGGGAATTATTTGGCCTGGATTGAGGGGAAACAAGTTCCCATAATAGTCTCGCTTAATGGCCACCAAATTGCAGGTTTCGGCCACACCGGGCAACTGATAGAGATCTCGTAAGTAGGGGCCAAGGTGCGGATAGTTGCGAATTTGCCGCAAATTGCATTTAAACAACCCAAAATAAACGGCATCGAACCGAAAGAGCGTAGTAAACAGCCGCACATCCGCCAACGTGACTTGGTTGCCGCAAATATAGCGCTGCTGGCCTAACACCTGGTCCAATTCGTCAAGGGTCTGAAATACCTCTCGGCAGGCTAGCTCGTAGGCTGCTTGGGTTTGGGCAAATCCACATCGATAGACCCCATTGTTGACCGTGCGATAAATCTGGTCATTCCACTGGTCGATGATCTCGCGGAGATCCTCCGGGTACAAGTCCCATTCGGATCGGGTTGCCCAGGCATTAAACCCCGCATTCAACATCACAATGATGTCAGCGCTTTCGTTATTGACAATGGTTTGGGTTTGGCAGTCCCACAACACCGGAACCGTACTGCGTCCCTTGTAATTGGCTTGGGACTTCAGGTATAGCTCCGAGAGCCAACTACAGCCTGCAAAGGGTTGCTCAAATTTCCACCCGCCGACATTCACATCAGGGGCGACCCGGATCACGGCGATCGCAGCCTCTAAGCCCTTCAGCGCCCGTGTCACTAACGTGCGGTGCGCCCACGGACATCCATCCCCAACAATTAAAATATACCGTCCCGTCTCAGGCGGAAATTGCGCGCCATCCTCAGCACCAATCCAATGCCGAAACGTGCTAGCTGGGCGTTGATACTCGCCAGCCGTATTACGAGGGGCCAAACGCGACATCATCAGATGCCACATCGAACTCCAAACCCAACGACCCGTGCCAATAATGATCGCAGGAGGTAGCGCCATGGCGGTTTAGAGGGCTAAAAAGCCACCCCAGTATTAATCTTCTTCGCCTTCGTCATCTTCTGGGTAGAAAAAGCCTTCAGCCCGCCCCGTCAAAATGGACTTGCCCAATGACAGAGCCTTCTGAGCCTCGAAGCTGGCCGCACGTTTCCAGTGTGCTCTTCGCTGATCGCGCTTGGATTTAGATGTTTTCTTTTTAGGGCAAGCCATTGCAACCTTGACACTGAAACATTATGCACAACCTTTTCATACTACCACCCACCATCAGTCTGCGCCAAGCTTTTAAGAGCCTGAACCTAAAGATCCTGGTGGTGCGACGCTGCGGGCGGTACTGGATCGTACCCGCCGGGATGCCAGGGATGGCACCGTAAAATGCGCCGTAGGGCCAATCCGCTGCCGCGTAATACGCCGTGCTGCTCAATCGCCTCTTGGGCATAGGCCGAGCAGGTCGGCTGAAAACGACAACTGGGCGGCAGCAACGGAGACACCCCATGCCGATACGCCTTAATCCCTAGCAGCAAGACCGTCTTCACCGGATTGGTCCCCATAAACCTCTATCCATCAGAGCCAGAGGGCGATCGTTATGATTTGTGATGTCTCTTAACATTTGCAATAAAATCGCTGCGAGATCCGCAAGGAGCGGTAAAGTAAGCCTGTCCCTATCTTATCCAAGGGGCGCAACTGGGCCAATTCTGGATGTTGTTGCGTATCTGAACCTTAAATTCTGAGATGATAGTTAACACGGTCCCCAATTTGTCTCCAATGTTATGCACCCGAGTTTAGGCTTGCCCTGCGGACTCAGTTGATTGTATGGCGTTGAGCGGCGGAGCGCGGGATGTTCATAAATTGGCTCTAAAGCAAAATATCTTCCACTGATAGGTTTCATTTGAGCTAATGCTTGCGTGCCTGTTTTACAGGTCTTTTTATAATTTTGATATCGAGGGTGATCAATGAGATTTCGCGCTTTCATCATTGCACTGTTCGCCGTCTGTCTGACGGTATTGCCTTTCAGCGGCAATGCTTGGGCTCAAAGTCGCACCGGTGTGACCTACGACGACATTCGAGGAACGGGTTTAGCCAATAAATGTCAAACACTGGGCGAAACCGTTCGAGGGTCCTTTCCGCTGGAGTCAGGGCAAGAGTACGTGCTGACCGATTTATGTGTAGAACCGATCAATTTCTTCGTCAAAGAAGAGTCTAAAAATGCCCGCCGCGAAGCAGAATTTGTGTCCACCAAGGTTACGACCCGTTACACCACTTCCTTAGAGGGTGTGAACGGTGCGCTCAAATTTAATGCCGATGGCGGACTAACCTTTTTTGAAGAAGACGGTATGGACTTCCAGCCCATCACCGTTAAAACCCCTGGGGGCGAGTTAGTCCCGTTGCTCTTTACCTTGAAGGGATTGGAAGCCACAACCCAAGGCAACCTCTCCGCGATCAATACGTCTACTGATTTTAAGGGCGAGTATGAAGTGCCGTCCTATCGCACCTCAAACTTCCTCGACCCCAAGGGGCGTGGCTTGACGACTGGATACGATAATGCGGTAGCCCGTCCTGGGGTTGCCGATGACGCAGATTTGACACGCACCAATGTGAAGCGATTTGTGGTCGGCAAGGGCGATATTTCGCTGCAAGTTGCGAAAGTCGATGGCCGCACCGGAGAGATTGCCGGAACGTTTGTGGCGGAACAACCCTCTGACACTGATATGGGTGCTCGCGACCCCCTAGAGGTCAAAATTCAGGGTGTTTTCTATGGTCGAGTTTCTCCGGTAGAAGCTTAATCCAATCAAGATTTCATTTGTTTCCAAAGCTGCTCTCAACAGAGGGCAGCTTTTTTGTGCCTGTCCATCCATAAAAAAAAAAAGGGGCAGCAACCCCTTTTGATTTGTTCCTAAGCCCCAAACGCCGGAACATTTTCTCGCTGGACGTGAGGATCAGCGGTTGATCAACGGTTTGTCCGGGCTGTAGCTGTCCACAGCGGATTGGCTGAACACAGCATTGTACAGAAACCCCGCCAGAATCGCGCCTAAGATAGGCGCAACCCAGAACAACCAAACTTGGCTAAACAGTTCCGGTCCAGCAAAAATGGCGGGCCCTGTGCTCCGAGCCGGATTCACCGAGGTGTTGGTGACCGGGATGCTGATCAGGTGAATGAGGGTGAGACCCAAGCCGATGGCGATGGGTGCAAACCCTTGGGGAGCGCGGGAATCCGTTGACCCCAAAATAATCAGCAGGAACATAAAGGTCATGACCACTTCCGTAATGAAGCAAGCCACTAAGCTATATCCGCCGGGTGAATGATCGCCAAAGCCATTGGTGGCAAGGGGATTAGACCCTGCCAACTCAAATCCGGCTTTACCGCTGGCAATCAAATAAACAACCCCAGCACCCACAATGGCACCCACGACTTGGGATGCAATATAAGGCAGCAATTCCGAAGCGGGAAATCGTTTCCCGGCCCACAGCCCGAAGGAAACGGCAGGATTCAGATGACAGCCGGAAATATGACCGATCGCATAGGCCATGGTCAAGACCGTCAAGCCAAAGGCGAGCGAAACCCCGACAAAAGCAATCCCCAACAGAAGGGGGGTTTTAGCCGCACCCAATTCTGCTGTAAAGGCGGCGGCTAAGACTGCGCTACCGCAGCCGCCCAGAACCAACCAGAAAGTCCCAATCAATTCTGCAATACATCGTTTAACTAGAGGCATATTGAACTCCGTTCATAGTTTTCTCACAACGATTTGAAGAAATGTGATCTTACAATCACGGCTTCAACGCAGTTTCCCCCTCTTCAAGCTGTAACCTTTGATACAACTAATGGTCTAGCTTATGGGGTTTAGGGTTTTTTGTCTGCAAACGCTACAAATTGTTTTAGAAAGTATTAAAAAATGTAGCAAATCCTAGTCCATTCAGACATGCATGGATTCATGTCTGCGAATGAGATCGGCTGAAGATTCGCAAGTCAGATTAGGATCAAAGCAGTCAAGTCAAAGGGTTTATGGTGCTGGTTGTTGCTACGTTCTACCAATTCGTCTCCTTTGCCGATTACGCTGATTTCCGTGAGCCGTTGCGAGACATCTGTCAAACCCAAAACATTAAGGGCACGATTCTTTTGGCCCCAGAGGGTCTCAACGGCACTATCGCTGGGTCTCGTGCAGGCATTGATACCGTCTTGTCCTTTATCCGTTCTCATCCTTGCTTTGGGGCTTTAGAGGCTAAGAAGTCCGCTGCGAAAACCTGGCCGTTTGATCGAATGAAAGTTCGGCTCAAGCGCGAAATTGTGACCCTGGGACAACCGGAGGTTAATCCGTGCGATCGCACGGGCATCTATGTGGATCCCCAAGATTGGAATGCATTGATCACTGACCCTACGGTGACCGTCATTGATACCCGCAATGATTACGAAGTGGCGATCGGGACTTTTCAAGGGGCACAGAATCCTCACACCCAGTCTTTTCGCCATTTTCCAGATTACGTGGCCCAGAACTTAGACCCAGCCCATCATTCGAAGGTGGCCATGTTTTGTACCGGGGGCATTCGCTGCGAAAAGGCAACGGCTTATCTGTTGCAGCAGGGGTTCGCAGAGGTTTATCACCTGAAGGGTGGCATCTTGAAATATCTGGAAACCATTGAAGAAGCCGATAGCCTGTGGCAAGGCGAATGCTTTATTTTTGATGAACGGGTTGCCATCGGTCATGGACTCAAGGAAGGACATTATGCCTTGTGTCGCGACTGCGGACACCCGGTTCCGATGATCGCTCAGGCATCCAATACCGATGGGATGGAGGGGATCTGTCCGAGTTGCTTGGACCGTCCCATACCGTTCGGATAGGAGCAGCCGATCGGTGTGTTGAACAAACTTTTCTGTGTCGAGTAGATTGATATAGAACCTTACCCTTCTCAATCATGGGTGGGTGGGTGTGTCTGGCGCATCATGACTGATCGCATTCAGGAGGTCATCTCTATGACAGTTGCCAAGCAAAAGATGACGGTTGAGGAATATCTGTCCTATGACGATGGGACAGACAACCGATATGAATTGGTGGACGGGGAGTTGGTTCTAGTGGGTGCTGAAAGCAAGTTAAATGCTCAGATTGCGATGTTTTTGGTGGCTTGTTTTCTGGATATTGGCATTCCTCACTATCTTCTCAGTACGAAGGTTGAATTGGTGGTGTCCAGCCGAAAGGCAACCACGCGATCGCCTGACCTTGTGGTTTTGACCGACGTGCTAGAGGCGTTGTTAGACAATGCGTATCGCTATATCGTCGAATCGGATATGCCTGCGCCTCAACTGGTTGTCGAAGTTGTGTCTCCCGGCGTCCCTGGAGAGCAAAATTACGACCGAGATTATGTTGAGAAACGTCAAGAATATGCCGAACGAGGAATCTCTGAATATTGGCTGATTGACCCACAACGTCAGGTAGTTTGGGTACTGACGCTCCAAGCCGGAGCGTATCATCAGCAATCTTTTACAGGGCAAACAGCGATCAGTTCTCCTACATTTCCCAATCTGTCTCTAACGGCTTCACAAGTTTTGGGGGCGGGTCGCCCTTAAAAAAACGATGGGTTGTGTTGTTTGCTAGCCAGCAGCACATCAGCCAATAGGGCTTGATGTTGCAGTGCCTGTTCACGAAGTTGTTGGCGTTGCTGAACAGACAGAGACGGATCTGCCGCCAAAAGTTGCCGCCATTGCTGCACCAGAACCGATGCCTCTTCGGGCAATTCCGCGACATCCACCCCCGGACATTGAATCTCCTCAATCAGCCTTTGCACTTTTGGGTCATAGCTGATGCCAAAACAACGACAGCCCTCAGCAGCAGCCATAATGAGACCGTGTAGCCGCATGGCGATCGCCCCATCCACCCCTTGAAACACACCCTTGAGTTGGCGCGGATCGCTCAGCCGGATAATCTCGCTGATGTCGGGCAGTTGCTGGTGTAAGGTCTGGGCAATCATTAAATCCTGGCTCAATTGAAAGGGAACCAGCACAATAAAGGCTTGGGTTTGGCGGTTTAGGTCCCAAAGGGCTTGTCGGATGATATCTAGACGTTCTGGGGTGAGTTGGGGGTGCGATCGCAATACCACCGCAATCCGTGGTCCGGGCAACGTTGCGACCGAGGAAACCGATTGCGCCTCCAAGGCCCAGACTGGATCGGGCGCTAGAACAGCGGTTCGTCCCCAGCGCTGCACCCATTGTAAAGAGCCAGGATCCCGCACGCTAATGGCCATACAGCGTTGAAAAGCCTGTTGGGCAATCCATTGGGTGAGGGGACGGCGCAGCGGTCCAACGCCCTGTGCCCAGGCAATCGTTTTTAAGCCCAATAACCGAGCTAGCACCATGAGGCCGCAATAGTACCAAGGACTGAGGGCGCTGGTACTGTCCTGAATGAGGCTACCGCCCCCCCAAATGAAGGCTTGCGATCGCCGCAGCAAGTTCAGGACCGCCACCGGATCAGTGCGATCGCAGGCTGGGACACCGTGTAACGCTTCGGTTTGGGCTGGATTGCCCGATAACACAACGGGAGCAACCGACTGCGGTAAACATTGCAAAAGGGTGGCCAAAAGGGCTTCGTCGCCACCGTTGCCGTACCCGTAGTAGCCGCATAAAATGGCTTGCATCTTTATTTTCTGAACCATTTAGACTGTACTTTTTGTACCAGGGTTTGCGATCGCAATTGCCAAAGTCGCCACGGGGTGAGGGGGGCGATCGCCGCTTGCGGTTTGGCCAGATGATCGAAAAAGGCATTGATATCCTGCAAAATCGTTTCCAATCGCGGCACAATGGCCTCTCGGCGATATTCGGCCAATAAGGGATTTTGGCTGGACATGGGCGTCGCTGTGCGGACCACCTGCAAAATCCGTTGCAGGTCGTAATCTAGGGAAAAGCCTGCAATTTTATAGCTATTGAACCCTGGATCTAAATAGTCAGATAACCCGCCATTCACGCTGGAAAACACCTGACACCCGCAGGCGATCGCCTCCAGAGGCTGTAACCCAAACCCCTCGCTGACTCCTTGCATGGCCCAGTATTCGGCGGAGTCGTAGAGGTAGACCTTACTTCGGTTCAATAAAGCGGCAAAGTCATCGACAAACCCGCGTACCACAAAGACATTGCATTGTTGCTCTAGGGCTGGAATCAACGTCTGTAACAAATACTGGGACGATTTCCGAGCATGGACCAACACATCAATGTCGCGGGGTTGGTGATGGTTATAAAAATGGCTGGAAATCTCATTGGGCAGGTAATACAGGAGCGAATGGGGCGCTTGTTGCCCCCAATAACCTAAGCTATTGCGGCTCACAGTCACAATGGGAATTTGGGCCGGGAGCCGAAATCCGTAACCGGCACTATGGGCATGGTAAATCTGCCGAAACGCCTTTAAACGCTGGGCCAATTTGGCCACATCGAAGCCCCAACTCAGGACAAAAATGACCTGTTCTAGAGCCTCTGGGGTTTTGAGCAAATCAGGCAAAAACAGGGTATGGGGTTCGCGCTGGGTATAGGTCACCACTTCGGCAGGGCAAAGGGTCCGAGCCAATTCCAAGGTTTTTAATTCCGCCCACAACCCACCGCAGGCAAACCGTTTGCTCGTGCCGGGTAATAGAAAATAAAGCTGCCGCATCTTCGGACATCCTGAAGCAATCGCCTAACCGGAGGACTGAGCCTCCCCCCAAAACGCACTGCCGTGCGCCCCTCCGCATTTACCCTACCTGAAATTTGACGCGATCGCGTCAAGGGTGTATCAGGCAATTTGTCTATGGAACAGGTTCATGTGAGGATAGGGGGAGACCCGGTGTCGTCAAGAACACAATTCAACGGAGCATCATGGCAGAGATCCAATTTATGCGCGGCATTAACGAACCCACCATTCCCGATGTCCGTCTGACACGGGCCAAGGATGGCACCAGCGGTCGAGCGTTTTTTTCTTTTCAAGATCCCCAGGCCCTCCAAGCGGACAAATTGGAAATTCTGGGCATGTATATGGTTGACGAAGAAGGTGAGCTGGTCAGCCGCGATGTGAATGCCAAGTTTGTTAATGGTCAGGCAAAAACCTTGGAAGTCACCTACACCATGCGCAGTGCCGCAGAATGGGACCGTTTTATTCGGTTTATGGATCGCTATGCGGCTAGCCACGGCATGGGGCTGAATCAGTCTGATAAGCCAGAGTAGCCCATGATGCGGCCACACCCCCATGCCGACGCAGTGCCGAGGTCCGTTTGTTGTGCCGTGGTCACCGTGAGCGATCGCCGCTTTGCCCAACGTCAATCTGAAGGCGGTGTTTCTGCGGAGGCACTGGAGGACACCAGCGGCCAATGGATTCAGATGCAGTTAGAGGCCGCAGGGCATCGGGTTGTCAACTATGACCTGTTGCCGGACGAACCCACCCTGATTCGAGAAAAGTTGCAACAACTGGCCAGCCAAGGCGAGGTGCAGGTTGCTATTTTTAACGGCGGTACGGGCATTGCCCCCCGTGATACGACCTACGACGCCATCGCGGGGTTGTTGGATAAAGAACTCCCTGGTTTCGGCGAATTGTTTCGTGCCCTGAGTTACCTGGAAATTGGCTCGCGGGCGATCGCATCGCGGGCCACCGCTGGGGTTTGTGGACATTTGCTGGTTTTTTCGCTCCCAGGCTCCACCGCTGCTGTCGCCTTGGCCATGGAAAAACTGATTCTGCCAGAGCTAGGGCATTTGACGCAGTTGCTGCAAACCTAAAAAAACTGAGTTCGGTGAACGAAAAATTAACCGAGTTCGAGCAACTCATCCAGGATTTCCCACTCCGAATAAGGACAAGTTTGGGGCAGCGATCGCGGATCAATCGGGGTCTCGCGGCCCACAAGGTTTAGCCCTTTCTCGTAACCAATTGCGATCACTTCCGATAAATAGGGTTTTAAGCTGGGGTTTTCCTGGAGATGGCGTCGTATTTCCTGACGTTGTTCTTGAATCGTGTAAAACCAGCTTTTAGAGCGCAACTCAGGTTGAAAGTACCATTTTAGAAGATGCCCCAATAGCACACCCATCCGATTGCGTAATTCTTGTCGCTCTTGGCGTCCCAACGACTCAATCTCCTCGGCCAAATTGTCAATATCGAGTTCCCCCAAGCGCCCTAAACGCAGCAGTTCTACTTGACGTTGTGTCCAAGCATAAAAATCTTGTTGGTAAAGGGTCGTCGTCTGCATCTAGGCCATCCAAGTCCAAAGCTACCACCATCTTTAATGTAACCTTAGGTTCCTACCGCTGGACGATTGGCAAGTCAATTTGACCTAAAAAAGGACGCACGGGGTAACCCGTGCGTCCTGAATCTTCTTCGCTTTTTAAGCAAAAACGAATGTTTTAACCAGCCCAACCCTTATCGGCTTGGCTTAAAACATAGGCCGCCACATTGGCCACATCGTCGTCGGACAAACGACCGCCAAAGGCCGGCATTGCATTTTTACCATTCTTGACTTGGGTCATAATGGCATCGGCAGAATACATGCCAAACTGTTCCAAGGCTTCTTTTTTCAGGGTCTTATTGGCCATGACCACATTATTGCCGCCCATGTGACAAGCCGCACAGTTGGCACTAAACACCTTAGCGCCTTGCGCCGCATCAGCAGCTAGGGCCGGACGACCCAACGCCAACGTTAAAAACGAAACAGCTAATAGAATGACTGACAGCAGCTTTTTCAACGGGTTCTCCTCCAACTCAGTTCAACAATAAACGATGGGTCGCAGTGCTCTCGCGCGCAGTTCATTCACTGAGCGACAGCCTTCAGCATTAAGGCACAGAAAGCAGTGCATGACTATTTTAGGATGCTATCTCCTGATTTTTACGCACGCAGTGACAAATGAATGATATTAGAAATAAATTTTGCCGCCGCCCCATTTCTCGCCAACCACCTTGGGTTGAACCAAGATATAGCCGCTCAGGTTCGCCAACTGGTCTTCGCTTAAGTTGCGCATCTTGGGATAAATATCTGCGCTCTTAAGACTGGGATGGATTTCAGCAATAGACTCCTCGCCATCATAGGTCGTCGGATTTTTTAGATAATCCACCAACCCTTCAATACTGTTCCGGTCTGGACTCGCTAAAGCCAGGGTCTCAGGGGCTAAGTCTAGACTTGGATTGGTCTTGGTAATGCCACCCGCATGGCAGACTGAACAGGTATCGCCAAATAGCTTTTGGCCCTCATCGTATTGCTTACGGGTTAGGGTAATGGCATCGCCCGCAGCATTTAATGGGACGGTGAGGGTGTCTGCGTTTAATTTTGCAGCTTGGGCGCTACCTGGCCAGAGCTGAAATGCGAAGAATACCGCGGCCACCACTAGCCCAAAGTATCGTCTCAACATAATTCTCCTTTCAAGTTCCTCAGTGAATCAAGTTCCTCAGTGAATCAAGCTCTCAACACAGCATTAAGATTTGTCTGACAAAGGGGCAGACCGACCACCTTCACCAGCCGGCACCGTGGTTAACGGCCATCGGTTTCGATGTAATTGATCCCCCTAATATCATGCCATTGCAAGGTCCGTTTCCCAAGGCAATGTCCAGATAAAAAGCCAGATCGATTGCCCATGCAGGAGGAACTTATGGGTTGGCCACCCACTCCGGCCCGTTTGGAATGGGTTGATGGGGTGCAATGTTGACCACTTCAAGCGATTGGGGTGGCTGGTGCAATTGAATTAAGCGAGATAAGGCGGCTTTTAACTGGGTGCGGGGCACAATGGCGTCGATAAACCCGTGGTCGAGGAGGTATTCGGCAGTCTGAAAGTTGTCGGGCAGCTTTTCGCGGAGGGTTTGTTCTACCACGCGACGACCGGCAAAACCAATGTTGGCTTTTGGTTCGGCCAGGATGATGTCTCCGAGCATGGCAAAACTGGCCGTCACCCCGCCTGTCGTGGGATGGGTTAAGAGGGGAATATATAGGAGTTTTTGTTCACGGTGGCGTTCCAGAGCAGCAGAGGTTTTTGCCATCTGGACTAAACTCAACATGCCTTCTTGCATCCGGGCACCGCCGGAGGCACACACAATAATCACGGGGAGGCGATCGCCCGTGGCCCGCTCAATTAAGCGGGTCAATTTTTCCCCCACCACGGATCCCATACTGCCGCCCATAAAACTAAAATCCATTGCGCCTAGGGCAATGGGCAGATTGTCTAGTTTTCCGACCCCCGTTTGCACCGCATCGGTGAGTCCGGTTTTTTCGCGGTAATCCCGCAGCCGATCGCCATAGGGCTTGCGATCGCGAAACTTGAGCGGATCGCAGGAGATTAAATTCTCATCCATCGGCACCCAAGTTCCGGCATCGATGAGTTGGGCAATGCGTTCATGGCTTCCGATGCGAATGTGGTGGTCGCATTCCAAACACACCATCTGATTGGCTTGCAAGTCTTTGGTATAGGTTAGGACGCCGCAAGCCTCGCACTTGCTCCACAACCCATCGGCAATCTCGCGCTCAGGCTGCGCTTGGGGAGCTGGCGTCATTTTCTGCCGATTTGCAAACCAGTCTAGTAAAGACATTGCTCTCTCTTGTGCCTCGCATCGAAATCATCCCAAGCCCCATTGTACGGTTCCGGCAAAGCACAAAGGCATCGGTCAACCGTCTTGTTTCTCGCAAACAGGTCAAACCCATCGTTGCCAAAGGATCTGGCAAATATGTCTACAAAATCTAACGCTCCCCATGTTGCAAGTAAAAAACTCTTCAAAGACTTGGGCACTCTAAATCAGAAGATGTTCAATCGCGTTTGAGAGTGCAAGCCGTCGCCATGTCTCATCACCCTATCAACCGTCGTTTTCCTGTGTGGCAGTTTTTGAACCAACCCGTATTTCACCCGGATGTGAAGCTGATTCTGAGTCCCAAAACATTCTGGGACCATTATCGAATCGACTTCTTAGAGCGGTGTTTGGATTTGACGATGCAAGGCAGCAACAAATATCCTTATGCCTAAGGAACGTCCGAATTCTTGCCTAGTCGATAGCCGTCTTTTGATGTTGTGCTGACCAAGACCTTCACATTTCTTGACGCCGTATCTATTCAGTTTTTGTGCAAGGGCCGCGAATGGTACAATGGTTGTAAATAGCACTATCCCGACCGGGTTACCGGACTTAGTGTTGTCTTTTACATTCCCTCCCCTGTGCCCATGGTAAACACGCTATCGACTGTGCCTGTTCAGGCTAAACGCTCCAAGGTTGAAGATCTTAAAGACAGAAGCCAGTACTTGCGTGAGCCTATTCTCAGCGAGCTTCCCTTAGACACCAATCACTTCAGCGAGTCTGCGGTCCAAATCCTGAAGTTTCACGGGTCTTACCAGCAGGACAACCGGGATAACCGCACCCAAGGTGCGGGGAAAGATTATCAATTTATGTTGCGGACACGCAGTCCGGGCG
>JBAVRC010000932.1:0-1778 GCA_049694615.1 Thermosynechococcaceae cyanobacterium
TTTTGAGGTAGCAGGGGTTTGCTTTAGGTGAGAGTTTCGGTCCCCAGAGCAGTCTGCCCCAGGACAAATTTGGGCTGCTCTTCTGAGCCATCGCATTCATGCAACTGCCCCACAGGATAGACATTCCTGACGGTGAACAGCGTGTTGATCAACGCGGTCAGCTTTTCCGTTCGCCGTGTTGTATCTACACCCGCCTTCAGGGCAATCCACTCCCGATACTGCCGCTGCATCACCGTCATATCTTCTCGACTAATCCAGCACAGCTTGGGCAAGATGTGGGCGGGTACTTCTTCGCGAATCACCTGCTCGACAAAGCGGCGAAATTCCATGTTGCTGAAGCGATCGCCATAGGCCGGTAGAATGACATGAATGCGATAGGTGTAGGGATCTTTTTCGACACAATCGGTACAGCTCGGATCGAGACAAACGGGTAAAAAGGGGTCGCTGGCCTGTTCCGGATCTGGTCGCAACAAACTATTTTCAATCACATACATCCCTTCCACGCTCTGACTGAGGATCTGAATCGTCGTGCCGATCCCCGCATCTCTTTCCGCCGCACTATCAAAGTCCTTGGCACTGCGGGCAATTTCCCGGTTCAACGGATTGATTACCGTAAAGTAAAACTGGCCACCCGGCAGGGATTTTTGCTGATATTTCTGCCGCAGCAGGGCAGCATGAATCGCCTGTTGCATGACCTCAATCGCCTGCGGCTCTGTATCATAGGCAGCGATGCTATTGAGCAGGATTTCGCCAGTGGTTTGATGGCGAATCCGAAACAGAAATTTGCCTGCATCTGAGTAAATATCGTAGTCGATCAGGGTCAAATCCTGGCGACGGTATGGATCGATATTCAACAGCTTGACCAATCGCTTTTCTAAACCCGAAACATTGCTGGCGGTATTCCACAGCTCGTTGGGGTTGAGCAGGCTGTAGTTATAGGCGACCGCCCGCTCACTGCTAATCGTCGGATATTGTTGCAGAAATCGACATTTGGCCGCCACCATATTTTCGGCACTAGCTCCAAAGGCAGAATACATAATCGCTGCAAACTCATGGAAACGCTCGGCAAAACGGGCAATCAAATGATCAAGAAAATGATGACGGCGGCTTAAATTTTGCGCCTGTTCCTGCTGGTTATTCTGGTTTTGTAGGACAGTTTTTATATCAGAAATGGCATAAATTTTCTGGTATTGGGCAAAACTATCCACGACCTGGAGAAAGTAGGTATGATACAGCGTCTCATCGGTGGAAAACAACTGTTTTACCTGACTCAACTGAGCAAAGTAATTGGCCATGATCTGGTCAAAAAATAGCAGGTAGGCTTTGAGCTGGTGCGCCAATGCCTTGCGCCGATTATCCGCTGCACTGCTCAATCCCGTTTCGCTCAACCCATAGATGGCCGGAAAATGGTTTTGCACAGAGTAGTAGCGATCGCTCCGTCGATAGGTTCCCAAAGGAATTTCCAGGTCATAGGCCACCGGAGTTTCGGCCATTTTTTTGGCTTCAGTGACCAGTTTTTCGTAGTGTTGGCGCACTTTGGCTTAATCCGCCACCACGGGCATATTGCGTTTGTAAAAGACCAAGCGCGATCGCACTAAATCCAGCAATGCCTTTTGACCCGGAGCTACAGGAATCACCCACGGGTTGGCCAGAGGGGAGGCAATTCCCTGCGGATTAACGACTATATCCCTGACTGTTCGCACCACCGGTGCATTTTCAATTTGAATATCCATCAGAATGCTAATCACATCCGACAGACGAATCGTGGTGCGTAACCC
>JBAVRC010000933.1:0-5814 GCA_049694615.1 Thermosynechococcaceae cyanobacterium
GCGCTGGGGCGATCGCCCCATTTTGTTTCTCACGGCCCACACCGATGTGGAATTAATTAATCGGGCCTTTGCCGCCGGAGCCGACGACTATATTCGGAAACCGATCATTGCGCCAGAACTCGTCACCCGTATTATTAGCCGATTGGATCGCGTCCGACGATCCCGGTTGCTACAGCTAACCTCATCGGAGACGGTAGGATGAGTCGATCGCAGCGGCACAAAACAAAAGCGCAACTCCTGGCCGAACTCGAAGCGTTACAGGCAGAGATGGCTAGACGCCAAAACACCACGGATGGGTTGACAACTGCCCCAACCGTTGTGGCGATGTCTTCCGCTGACCAACCCCAATATTCGATTCATGCCGATGCCATGCCTGTGGGTGTGTTTCGCACAGACATTGCCGGATATTGTTTATACGTCAATCGGCAATGGTGCGAGTTAACGGGCCTGTCCTTCAAGGACGCTCTCGGCACGGGGTGGTTGCAAGCCTTACCTCCAGAAGACCGCGATCGCGTTTGGGTCAAATGGTCCCAGTCGGTCCAGGAAAACCGTACTTTCCATGCCGAATATCGATATCTTCGCCCCGACGGTACGATCGTTTGGGTGCTGGGCCATGCCGTTGCCGAACCCAAAGTTCCAGGTCAAGAATCGGGTTATTTAGGCACCGTGCTGGACATTACCGAACGCAAACAGGCTGACCTAGACCTCCGCGACATCAGTACAGCCCTTAGCAATGCGGTAGAGGGCATCTCAAGATTAGATGCGCAAGGGCGCTATGTCTCCCTCAATGAGGCCTACGCCGGGATGATTGGATATAAACCCGAAGAAATGATTGGGAAACCTTGGCAACCCACGGTTCATCCAGCGGATCAAGACACCTTGATGCGGGCCTACCAAACGATGATCGACGAGGGGAAGGTCGAGGTAGAAGCGAGGGGCGTCCGTAAAGATGGCTCTATTTTTTATAAACAACTGTACATGGTCTCAGCCTACGATGCGCTCCGACAGTTTGACGGCCATTATTGCTTCATGAAAGATGTGAGCGATCGCAAGGAAGCGGAGTTGACCTTGCACCGCCAAGCGCAAAGCGAACACTTGATCAACAAAATTAATGGACGCATCCGTCAATCGCTCAACCTGAAGAATATTTTGGACACGGCGATCGGAGAAATTCAAACGGTTTTGGCCGCAGACCGGGTTTTGATCTATCGCGTCTGGCCCAATGGCACAGGCAGCGTCCTTAATGAAGTGGTGCTGCCCGACTGGCCATCTATTCTGGGATTGTCGTTTCCGGAAGAAGTTTTCCCGAAAGCGTGCCAGAGCTTATATCGTCAAGGTCGGGTCCGGACCATTGACGATGTTGCCGCTCCCGAAACCAACCTAACGCCTTGCTTACGAGAATTTATCGAGCAGTGGGGAGCCCAAGCCCTACAAATTGTCCCCATTTTCCTGGGCGAAGATCTGTGGGGTTTATTGATTGCCCATCAATGTCGCGATCGCCGCCACTGGACATCTTGGGAAACGGAGTTACTCCAGCAACTGGCTGCCCAACTCGGAATTGCCATTCAGCAGGCGTCTCTGTTTGAGCAAGTGCAATTCGAACTCGCTGAGCGAAAGCGAGCCGAAGAATCCCTGCATCAGCAAGTCAATTGGCAGCGCCTGACCATGGAAATGACCCAACGCATTCGGCAATCGCTGGACCTGGAAGATATCCTCAGTACTGCTGTTGCTGAAGTCAGACAATTTTTGCAAACGGATCGCGTCGTCATTTTTCGGTTTAATCCGAATTGGAATGGCACTGTATTGATGGAGTCTGTTGATCCCCAATGGACTGCTATCGAGTCGATGCGGATCCACGACCCTTGCTTTGCCGAAAATTATGTAACCAACTTCCGGCAAGGACTCGTCACTGCCAAAGCGGATATTAGCACAGCGGGGATTTCCGACTGTCACTATCGACTCCTCGCCTCGTTTCAGGTGCGGGCCAACTTGGTCGCGCCCATTTTGCAGGGGGAGAATTTGTGGGGGTTGCTCGTTGCCCATCACTGTCAAGGACCGCGAGAGTGGCAACCCGTTGAAATTGAGTTAATCCGGCAATTGGCCTTGCAATTGGGCATTGCCATTCAGCAATCGATTTTATTTACGCAACTGAAGTTTGAATTGGCCGAGCGTCAACGCACCGAGGAAGCCCTGCGCCAAAGCGAAGAACGCTGGCAATTGGCGATCGCCGGAAGCAATGACGGTATTTGGGACCATGACCTGCTCTCCCATCAATATTTCCTGTCCGGTCGCTGTTTGGAAATGACCGGATATCGCGACTATGAAGTGGATAACTTCAACGTGTGGTTGAGCTATATTCACCCCGACGATTTGGAGGGAATGACCCGTGCCTTTGAAGCCCATCTCAATCGTCAAAACCCCCGTTATACCGCCGAATATCGGTTGCAATGCCGGGATGGCACCTATAAATGGTTTTTGGCGCGAGGCCAAGCCCTGTGGGACGAGAACGGTCGCCCCATCCGAGCCATCGGTTCTCTGGCCGACATCAGCGATCGCAAACAAGCCGAAGCCGAAATCCGGGCCCTCAACACCACCCTCGAGCAACGGGTGTTCCAGCGCACCGAACTGCTCATCAAGTCCAATCGACTCTTGTCGATCGAGGTCAAAGAGCGTCAAGAAGCGGAGCGGCGCTGGCGATCGCTCCTCGAAAATGTCCGGTTGGTCGTGGTGGGGTTGGACTGCACCGGCAAGATTGAATTTGCCAACCCCTTCTTTTTAGAAATCACCGGGTACACCCTGGAGGAAGTCTTAGGTCAGGACTGGTTTAACCTCTTTATCCCCCTGGAGGAGCACCCTAAAACGCTAAGTATTTTCCGAGATCTTCTCGAAAAAGACCTTTATCCCTACGTTCAGAATTACATTTTGACCAAGACGGGCGAAGAATGCTTGATTGCTTGGAATAATACCCTGCTGCGCAACCCCAAAGGCGAATTGGTGGGGACCATAAGCATTGGGGAAGATATCACCCAACGCCATGCCCTCGAACGCATGAAAGATGAGTTTATTTCCGTAGTCAGCCACGAATTGCGCACCCCCTTAACCTCCATTCGCGGATCCTTGGGGCTACTGACAACGGGCATCCTCAACGACGACCCAGTCCAGATGCACCGCATGATTGACATTGCCGCCACCGACGCGGAACGCTTGGTGCGCTTAGTCAACGACATTCTAGATTTGGAACGGCTAGAGTCCGGCAAGATGACCTTGCTCCGCGAGTCCTGCAACGCGGCTACCCTCATGCAGCGATCGCGGGAAATCATGGAGGGCAGCGCCCAGGAAGCCGACATCGCCCTCGTCGTCGAACCGACGGCTGTGGAGGTTTGGGCCGATCCCGACCGGATCATTCAAACCCTCACCAACCTATTGAGCAATGCCATCAAATTCTCGCCTCCCGGTAGTACCGTGTACGTCACTGCCACATTGGCGAATGGAAAAGAAACGCAAGACGCCGCATCGGCCTACGTTTTGTTTCAAGTCAAAGACCAGGGACGCGGCATTCCAGCCAACAAACTCGAAACCATCTTTGGCCGCTTTCAGCAAGTCGACGCCTCCGATACCAGAACGAAGGGCGGAACCGGCCTGGGACTGGCCATTTGCCAAACCATTGTGCAGCAGCACGGGGGCCACATTTGGGCCGATAGTCGCCTCGGTGCAGGAAGTACCTTCAACTTCACCTTGCCCATTGCCACGGACCCATAACGGATCGTCAAGCTATCCTCTGCCATCGCCGCTGGTGCTGAGGACTGATCAATCATTTAGGATGATAAAGATAGCGCGTCGAGGCTTCGCAGTATGACAACCAGACGAATCCTCATCATCGACGATGAAGAACCCATCCGAGAAGTGGTCCAGATTTGTTTGACCAAGCTAGGCCATTGGGAAACCATTTTGGCTAGCTCAGGGGCTGAAGGACTCCTCAAAGCAGAAGCTGAGCATCCCGATGCCATCTTGCTGGATATGTCGATGCCGGGAATGGATGGCACGGCGACCTTTCGCAAATTACAAGGGAACCCGAGCACCCAATCGATTCCGGTGATTTTTCTAACGGCTAAGGTACAACCCGCCGAACAGTCTCAGTATGTCGATTTGGGGGTGGCCGGACTCATTATGAAACCCTTCGATCCGGTGCACATTTCCCAACAAGTTGCCCGTATCTTAGGCTGGGAATAATCGCCCATCTTCAGAGTTTCCTCACAATTTAGCCCTAATCTTAGCATGGTAGCCTCTTGGAATGTGCCGCACCGGATACATCTAAGACAAGGGTTCCCATTCCTTCAATAGAGTTTAGTGAGAAGCGCACGATGAGGCTAAGTAATCGAGCACAGGCCACCTTACTTGAAGTCAGTCAGACTTTATTGCATCTAGCAGCAGAAACTTGCCAATCTGTTGAACAGTGCTTGAACCAAGCCAGTTTGGAGCATTCCTCATCCACCCTTTGGGTGGGCGGCGAAGCGTCTGGCGATATCTCTGCCGTAACTGTGCAGGAAACTGAGCAACTCATTGTCTTAACGGCGCGGATTCCCCATGTGGCAGCAGCCGATCTGGAAATTCAGATCACGCCAGAGACGGTTTCTATTGAGGGAGAACGCATCGAACGGGTGGACATTGAAGGGTATTGCAGCTTTCAGTTCTGTTCCGGTCGGTTTAAGAATGTGATTCCGTTGCCGCACCGTGTATACCCCGATCTCCTCCATGCAGAGTTGGTCGATGGTGTGCTGACGCTCCATCTGTCGAAGTCGGAAGCCATCCCTCAACCGCCGCTCAAGTTTCGTCTGGCTGCGCCAAGGTTCACGCCTGTCGGGACAGACTTCATACCAGTAGAGACACTTTAAGGATGCGCTGTTCGCTATTGACAATCGCTCAGGTCACCTATTAGGGAGGTGGTTATGATGGCTGCCCCATGTTGTTTACAAGTTGAAATGGCGACAAAACGTATCTTAGTCATTGACGATGAATCTAACATTCGCGAGATTGTTGGGGCTTGCCTTCAACGCTTAGGCGGTTGGGAGGTTCATGCTGTCTCCTCGGGTTACGAAGGATTGGCGATCGCCCAAGCGGAGCACCCGGATGCCATTGTGCTGGATGTGATGATGCCAGGGATGAGCGGTCTAACCTTTTTGGAGCGACTGCGGGTTAACCCCGACACCCAATCGATTCCCGTCGTTTTATTGACCGCCAATGCCTATTTGACCGATCCGCAGACTTTATCCCAACTCGGGGTGAAAGTGACCATCCCTAAACCCTTTGAACCCAAAGCCTTGGTTCGTCAAATGGCCGATGCACTTGATTGGGACTCGAGCGTTTAATCATCTGCAATTGACAGGAGTACAGTATCCAACGGGGGTTGCTCATGCGGCTCTCTTCCATACTTTATTTTACAGGAGATCAACAAATGGACGCTTTACAAAACTGTGTGCTCCAAATTCCCGAATTGGGCTGGTGGCTAGAAGTTGGTACTGACCATCCACTCTGCATCTACTACTTCGGTCCCTTTACCAATCAAGCGGAAGCAGAAGCTGCAAAAGACGAACATCTGAACGATATCAGACATGAACATGCAGACATTGTGTATGCCAAATGCAAATTTTGCCAACCGCGAAAACTCACGATTTATGAGTACGAATTAACGATGCATGATTTAGAGCTTTGCCCTCCCACATTTTTTGAAGCCTTGGTGATGCGGTAGAGGCTGCTGCGCTACCTATAAACGCTGTGGATGGTATCGCATGGGCTGTTTCATTCTCATGAAGCTGT
>JBAVRC010000934.1:0-2238 GCA_049694615.1 Thermosynechococcaceae cyanobacterium
GGTAAAGTCACTGCTGATCGATACATTGACAATCCTAGTAGTACTGAGGTTCAGGGTAACTCGGTAAACATAGATTTATCAGACGTGCTTATGGGGCCTTACTATGCCCCTAAACCCGGTAAGACAGTTTTTATTTCTTTGTGGGGTAGTAAAATAGAAGGCTGTTTTGTTGAAATAGTTGTACAGAATGCACCCAGCAGTGGGCAACTGGATATGTCTTCCCTTGTGCCTAAGTTGCTAGAACTCGGAATTGGCAGTCAACTGGTCGAGCTACCTCCTCAAAGCACTTCTCAACCTAAAGTCTTTAGTCAGGACTACACCTACATAGATCCTGCACAGGTTAAGCATCCTAGTACTTGGTATATGACCCGCAATTTGTTCGTTGTTGATTCCACTATTGCCAACATTCTTAGTAATGCTCCAAATTCCGAAGCTCGGGCGCGTATAACCATGCAAAATGATCGCAAGGTGCTGGTAGTTATCAAAAAAGAAACGGCCAGTGCTTGGAAACAAGCCTATAGTTTTAATCCATCCTGTCAGTCTGCCGAGGCGCAGTTAAAGCAACGTCAGCTTGCCGATCAACCGTTACTGGGAGCCTTCGAAAGTTATTCTGGGACTGATAACCAAAAAGCGGCCTTAGACTGGCTCCAACAACAGATTAAACCCATGACCCTAGCGCAATTTGGGCATAGCTGGCGCGGAGAACCCCTATCAGCCCCCAATAAACCGATCCGGCTCGTCGATACCACTAAATTTTACAAAGGGACTCGACAGCAGAAAGCGGCTTTGGATTGGCTACAGAGTAAAATTCCAGAGGATATCCTCAAGGAATTTGTTCAAAAGTGGCTATAGAAGCCAATCGAAATTGTCATGCCCTGCTCCAAAATGGACAATGGAGATTTGAGCGATGAAGCCTAACTTTTCTATTGTTTATGCCGACACCTTTCTGGAGCATCAAACCGGATTTGGACATCCAGAGCGTCCAGAACGACTAAAGGCGATTGTCAAACATTTGCAGAACGGGCCATGGTCCAACCAACTGACTTGGAAAATTCCGACCGATACAACGCAGCGTGACCCGCTAGCGTGGATCCGACAGGTTCATGATTCCGACTACATTGAACAAGTTCACAGATTGGCTGAACGAGGCGGCGGACGATTGGACCCAGATACGCCGATCTCTCGCCAAAGTTACAACGTGGCTTGTTTAGCTGTGAATGCTTGGTTGGATGGGGTTGATTCAGTCTTAGCCAACCATTGCCCTGCTTTTGTCCTAGCCCGTCCCCCCGGTCATCATGCTTTGCCAGATCGGGGGATGGGGTTTTGTGTATTTGCCAATGCGGCGATCGCCGCCCTTTATGCCCTAGAACAACCTGGCATTGAACGGGTCGCCATTCTGGACTGGGATGTACACCATGGCAACGGAACACAGGCGATTGTGGCCAACCATCCTCAGATTGCCTATTGTTCGCTGCATCAATATCCCTGTTATCCCGGTACGGGTTCAGCTCAAGAAAGGAACCAGACCTTACTCAACATTCCCATGCCCCCAGGTAGCGCGATCGCAGACTATGAAGCTCAATTTCAACAACAGGTGATCCCATTTTTGCAAACCTTTGCGCCCCAGTTGTTGATTGTGAGCGCCGGATACGATGCCAATGGCGACGATCCTCTTGCTGAAATTAATCTCAATCCCCAGGATTATGGACAACTAACAGCCCACTGTTTAACCCTGACACCGCATATCTTGTTTGGACTAGAAGGCGGCTACGATTTACCCAGCCTTGCTGCTTCAGTAGAATCTACTATTGGCGCTTGCTTAGGCAATTTTTAGCAACCTTTTTCAATTATAAAAGGGCTTTTCTCCAATGAGCAAACCAACAACATTAAACCTAGATGACGAGTCTGATTCCAATAAAACTACTTTCGAGATTAAATTTTACCCAATCTTTCATCCAGAATCAATATTGATAATACTGGAAGAAATATTCGAGAGACTCGTTCTATATTTTAGGCTTTTTACTGAAGCTCTAATAAGATGTTTGAGCAAGATTTTTAGGTAAAGACTCATAAAAGCTTGAGCGAGTTATCCAACTTTTATAAATCGTCAAACAAGGATTCAGGAACTTTGCGCTAGCATTTGTGAAAAGCTGCTAGCCTTTCACTATAGCGGTTCCTGCATGAGTGGGGTGCAAGATTTGCCTGAAAGCCTTATCTAGCAATGGTCTGATGTACCTC
>JBAVRC010000935.1:0-4816 GCA_049694615.1 Thermosynechococcaceae cyanobacterium
TGTCCCCTCTCCTGCGGGAGAGGGCTAGGGTGAGGGCCGATTGTGTCCCGCTTTAAGCTTTATCCCGAAATTACCTTAGTTGCCTCTTTCATTGTAAATTCATTCCAAGGGGAGTTAAGCGCGAAGACATGGGCAGGAAAATCCTAGAATGGCATGAAATCATCTCAATTTTGGCATTGCCAACCTAACCACTTGCTGCTGGAGCCGTGCGATCGCCCTGGAATCGCTAGAGTTGTGTGGTAGTCAGTGCGATCGCCATTGGAAAACGGCTAGAAATATGGTCACAATGGTTTGAAGTTTTAGATTGCTTAGCTGTAAATCTATCTAAGCCAATAAACAACTATCAGCAACTTTTGCTCGACAACTATCGGCAACAAGAACTAGAACTATAATCTTGTGCGATGCCGGAGTCCTCCTTTGTCTTGTAGATCGGATTCAGGCTTGGCCAATATATCTCCTGATTTGTCGAGTATTATGGAGAAGTCCAAAGCGGTAGCATAACGCTCAGGAGTCAGCCCATGCAAGCGATTCTTCTAAGCCGTGAAGAAGTTGCGCGACGTGCAAAGCAACTGTACGAAAGCAGCATTCGTCAAAAAGTGGAGACAGAAGAGAACATTGGCAAGATGGTTATCATCGACATTGAAACGGGCGATTATGAAGTCGATAAAACTGGGCTGCAAGCCTCTCGGAACCTCAGTAAAAAACACCCAAATGCCCGACTCTTTGGGATTCGCATTGGCTATAACGTTGCTGTCTCCTTTGGGGGTGTCATGGAGCGGGTTAGCAAGTGATTTCTGGAATCGTGACGGATAGACACGCAACGGTCGCTCTAACATTCTTGCTACCGAATCGTTCAACTGTCCCAATCGAATTTGTCATTGATACAGGATTCACCGGGGAATTGTGCCTTCCCCTAGAAGCAGTTTCACTGATGGGTTTGACCTTTAGACACGACACGTTTGCAAATTTGGCAGATAACAGCGAAGTATCACTTCCCCTTTACGAAGCGGTTGTCCTCTGGGATGGTATTGAGCGGGATGTTTTGGTCATTGCGACAGGCAGGCGACCTCTGCTCGGAACCGCTTTGCTGGATGAACAAGAGTTAGTGATTCAGTTTACAGAGGGTGGATTGGTGACGATCAACGAATTGTAGATGTTGATCCAGCGTAAGGCTGTGCAGGCTAATAACACAGTGGAACGGACGGTACAGAGACTTCGCGCTTCGTTCTAATCTACTTGCCGCCGCTCAACTCCACCGATAGACAGCAATCATTCACGTAATAGCAATCCTATCTTGCGGTTTGACTCAGGTCAAAATGGAGCCGCCCATCAACCGTTGATACCGATAGGTTAATTCCTGCTGCATCAGAGGCCAACTGGCCAGAGTGGGATCCTTAGCAATCACCTTTTCCGCCACCTCACGAGCCACTTCCAAACAATCTTGATCCTCCACCAAACTGGCTAAGGCAAAATCCGGTAACCCCGACTGTCGCGTACCCAAAACCTCTCCCGGTCCTCGAAATCGCATATCCATTTCCGAAATGAAAAACCCATCCTGGGACTGCTCCAACACCGTGAGCCGTTGACGAGCGGTTTCTGCCTTAGAACTATTCATCAGCAAACAAAAGGACTGGTGCGCCCCACGACCAACCCGTCCCCGCAGTTGGTGCAATTGCGCTAACCCAAATCGCTCCGCATGTTCAATCAGCATGACCGTAGCATTGGGAATATCCACCCCCACCTCAATCACCGTGGTGGAAACCAGCACCTGCAACTCAGCGCGACGGAACTGGTTGATCACCTCGTCCTTTTCGGCAGAACTCATGCGACCGTGCAGCAAGCCCACCTGGAAATCAGGAAAGACAGATTGTAAATGCTGATGTTCGTCCACCGCCGATCGCAAATCCAGCTTTTCCGACTCTTCCACAAAGGGCAACACCACATAGATCTGGCGACCTTGGGCCACTTCCCGCCGGATCAGGTCGTAGGCATGGGGGCGATCGCGCGGGGTCAGGACGGTGGTTTGAATGGCTTGTCGTCCCGGCGGCAGTTCGTCGATTTGACTCACATCCAGATCGCCGTGGAGGGTGAGGGCTAGGGTGCGGGGAATGGGCGTGGCGGTCATGGTCAACACATGGGGATGTTGCCCTTTTTGTTGCAGCATGGCCCGTTGTTGCACGCCAAACCGATGTTGCTCGTCAATCACCACTAGGCCCAAGCGTTGAAATTCCACGGAATCTTGGATCAAGGCATGGGTGCCCACCAAGAGCGGCAATTCCCCGGTCTGTAGCTGGGCAGCAATTTGTTTGCGTTTGGCAGCTTTGGTCGATCCGGTGAGCAGTTCCACGGGCAGGTGCAGTTGCGTAAACCAGTCCACCAGCTTGCGGTAATGCTGTTCCGCTAACACTTCTGTGGGAGCCATGAGTGCCGTTTGATAGCCGGACTGTATGGCCGCCAAGAGGGCCACCACGGCCACCACGGTTTTCCCGGACCCCACATCCCCTTGGACCAGCCGATTCATGGGGGCGGTTTCTTGCAAATCGGCCAGGATATCTTGGACCACCCGTTGTTGTGCCCCAGTGAAGCGAAAGGGAATCACGGCATAAAAATCGTCGATAAGTTGGCCGCTGGGGTTGAGGACTGCGCTGCGTTGGGTTTGGCGTTGGTCTAGCCGCCGCTTCAGCATTCCCAACTGGAGATAAAAGAACTCGTCAAAGACCAGTCGCCGCCGTGCTCGTGCCAACTGTTCTGCGGACTCGGGAAAATGGATTTGGGCGATCGCCTCCGGTAACCCAATCAAGTTGTACTGGGTGCGGAGGGATTCTGGCAGCGGTTCTGCTAATTCCTGGGCCGCTGGGATTGCGGCGACCACGGCCCGTCGAATCAAGGTCGGCAGCACCCCTTCGGTGAGGGGATAAATGGGCACAACCCGGCCAATGGTTAAGGAGTCGATAGCGTCACGGGTATGCTCCAAAACTTCAATTTCGGGTTCTTCTAGGGTTAAGCCGAATTTGTTGGCTTTCACCAGCCCGGATGCCGCCACCACGGTCCCAGTGGCGTACAGTTGTTTTTGTTTTTCCTGCCACCCCCGATTCCGAAAGCGATCGCCCGCATAAAATCGACTCACCCGAATGCGTCCAGTAGCATCGCTCACGGTGAGTTCAAAAATGGCCAGTTTTGGATTTTTGGGGCTATTAATAAAATTACAGCGGCGCACAGTAGCCACAATGGTGACCGTTTCCCCCGGTTCAAGGTCTTCAATTTTGACCTGTCGGGCATAGTCGATATGGTCGCGGGGGTAGTAGAACAGCAAATCCCGCACGCTGTAGAGGCCCAACTTGGCAAGGCGATCGGCGTTGTGAGGACCAATGCCCTTCAGATACATGACCGATTGATCGAGACGCACAGTGGGTGTGGTGGTGTCTGTGGCCACAGGGGGGACTACTCTCGGTTGGCGCACGGTCGGTTCGGCTGGGTCGGTGCGTAATTGCTCTCGCTGCACTTGGTAGATTAACCGACGGGTTTCGGCGACGAGATGCTGGCGTTGTGAGGTGGGCAAATCGGCATAGGTGGAGAAGCGTTGGGCGATCGCCTGATATCGACCTTGTTCCTGGGTTGATTGGGTGGCTACTTGCCCCAAACTGAGGTGCAAAAACTCGCTGAACCGGAATTGATTCCCTTGAACATCGCAAAAGCCATGCTCCGCCTCAACCGAGAGGGCACGTTGAAGTCTGGCCCAGTTGGCGTCCTCCGCCATTAGTCCGTTGCCCCACCGCCCAACAACGAATCTTCCGCCACCCAAGTGGATTTCCAGGCTGCGATCGCCTCTGCCGAGAGTTGTTCTTCTTGTTTCTGAGCAAAAGACTGTTGCACCTGGGAGAGTTTTTGCAACAACGGACGTATTTTTTGTCGCCAGCTCATCAAGGTGGAGTCAGTAAATTCCAAGTCTTCTAACTGGAGGTAAATGGCGACCACTGGATTCAAATCTTCATCCTCTTCTAGATTCTTTGGCTCAATGAGGGCCTTGAGCAGATGGGGCGGATTGGTGATGGAGCGGCCCGAATCATCGGCTTTAACCGCCATATCTAGTAACTTATCCAAAGACCGAATTTGCATAACCTGAGTCTCTTGCAGAAGCTGATTGACTTGCAGCGAACTGTCTTGGAGTGCCTTCATCATGTCGTGTTCAACAGTTTCCCAGGCATCCAGCAACTGGGTCGGGTCTATCTCTGCTGCATCTGCAAGGTCCTGCAAGGGGGCAGCCGTTTCGGCTAACGTCGCGATCGCCTGTCGGCCTAAGTCGCGCACTTGCCGTTGGAGCGTTTCCCGTTCAGAGACCGACAACTGAAGAAAGGCTTCTGGGTAAACCTCTGTACACAATTGAAACGTGGATAAAACCAACTGCTTCTGAACCGCTATCCCCAGAACCCGCAAATACTCCGCCAACAACTGCCGCAGATCTTGGGCGATCGCTGCGGATGTGGTCTTGAGTCTGCTCAAATCTTGATGCAATTGTTCTAGGGTTGCCACCATGCCAGTCTTTTAATATCGGCGCATTGTTCTCGTTGTAGCGCATTCTGGGGACCGTTGGTTAACCGCCAATTTGAGACATGGTGCGCGTATAGGTTTGGTCCAAGGTCCCTGAATCGCGACCTTTGTAGTTAATCTCCGGTTTTAAGGTCAGCAAATCCTGAACGCGATCGCGCAAGATTGACAAGGACGTCCCCTGTCGCAGTAAGGTTTTGAGATCGATTTGTCCGGTTTCGTTCAACAAACAAGGCCGCAACCAACCGTCTGCCGACAACCGCATCCGATT
>JBAVRC010000936.1:0-3739 GCA_049694615.1 Thermosynechococcaceae cyanobacterium
GCCCTTGGGGCTACGGAGGACAATCATGGGCCAACGTGCCCTCTGTGCCGCATTTGTACTGCGGGCTGACGCTTGAATTTGCTTAATCTCTTCAATGCAGTGATCTAAGGTCGCAGCCATTGCCTGATGCATCGTTTCAGGATCGGATCCTTCTACAAAGTAAGGCTGATAGCCATAGCCTTTAAACAAGTCTTCCAGCTCCTCATGACTCACACGGGCTAGGATTGTTGGGTTGTTGATCTTGTAGCCATTCAGATGCAGAATGGGCAACACTGCTCCATCGCGGATGGGGTTAATAAATTTGTTAGAGTGCCAAGCGGTTGCCAGGGGTCCGGTTTCGGCTTCGCCATCACCGACCATTACGGTAACAATCAAATCTGGATTATCGTAAGCAGCACCATAGGCGTGGGAGAGGCTATAGCCCAGTTCACCACCTTCATTAATGGAACCGGGAGTTTCAGGGGTACAATGACTCCCAATTCCGCCAGGAAAGGAGAATTGCTTGAAGAATCTTTTTAGCCCTTCCTCATCTTCGCTTTTATCGGGATAGATCTCGGAATAGGTGCCTTCTAGGTAACAGGGTCCCAAAACCCCTGGAGCACCGTGACCCGGCCCTGCCAAGAAAATCATATTCAGATCTTGCTGTTTTATCAGCCGATTCAGGTGTATATAAGCAAAGCTCAAACCGGGACTCGTCCCCCAATGCCCTAATATCCGGTGCTTGATTTGTTCGATTTTGAGAGGCGATCGCAGCAATGCATTATCGCGCAGATAAATCATACCGATCGCCAAGTAATTGCAAGCACGCCAATAAGCATGGGTCTTACGCAATTCTTCCGTACTCAGGGGTGTACCCTCAACGGTAGAGCGGGTTTTGCCAAAGGCACTGATCGAGATTTCGGGTTTTGATTTTGCAGGAGTTACTATCATAATTGTAATTTTAGGTTCTTAATGTTGATTTGAATTAAAGAATTGACATTGCAAAAACTACATCCGTTCGAGTTCTATTCCTTTTGTTTCTTTAATAAAAAATGCAACAAAAAAGATTGAGATAGCTGCTGATACTGTGTAAAGACCATAGGTTGCACCCAATCCAAAATATTGTAATAGAGGAGGGAAAGTTGTAGAAACGATAAAATTTGCGATCCACTGTGCCGCTGCTGCGATCGACAAGGCTGAGGCACGAATCTTGTTATTAAACATCTCGCCTAAGAGCACCCAAACGACAGGTCCCCAAGAGAACCCGAAGCAAAAGACATACAGGTTGGCAGCCATCAGTGCAAGTGTGCCCGCAGAGCCGACGAGCAACGGGTTACCCGCTGTATCTAAAGCTGCATTTCTGAAAATAATAGTTAATGAGCCTAATGTTAGGGTCATCCCAATCGACCCAATCAGCAGTAGCGGCTTGCGGCCAAATTTATCGACAACCGTAATTGCAATCAGTGTCGTTATGATATTGACTGCACCTGTGATGACTGTAAGTTTGAGAGAATCTTGCTCAGAGAACCCAACCGCTCTCCACAACACGCTGCTATAATAAAAGATTACGTTAATGCCAACAAACTGCTGCAATATCGATAAACCTATTCCGATCCAAACAATCGATAATAGCCGACCATTTTTTCCTAAAAGGTCAGATAAGTTAGGCTTACGCTCCTTAAAGACAGTTTGCCGAATCTCTTCAATTTTTGATGCGATGTTACCATCCAAAATCTTGGCAAGAACAGTAGAAGCTTCCTGCTCCCGCCCTTGAGCGACTAAATAGCGCGGAGATTCAGGAATGGTCAACGCAGCCATGCCGTAGAGTACAGCCGGAAATGCTGCTGTTAAAAACATCCAGCGCCAAGCCGTTATCCCAAACAAAAAGGGTAGTTCTGCGGAACCTGCTGATACGGCAATAAAGTAGTCGCTCAGTAGCGCAATGAAAATGCCTGAAACGATCGCCAACTGCTGAAGCGATCCGAGTCTGCCCCGCATTTGAGCAGGTGAGCATTCTGCAATGTAGGCTGGTGCAATGACGCTGGCAACGCCAACGGCAATGCCACCCAGAAGTCGCCAAAAGATAAAATCCCAAATGATAAAGGCAAATCCAGAGCCAAGCGCACTGATCGCAAATAACGCCGCTGCGACCACCATTGCCTTTACTCGACCGTAGCGGTCTGCAATCTGTCCAGCGCTGAAAGCCCCCACTGCCGACCCTAGCAAAGCCAGAGATACGGCAAACCCCGTCAGCCAACTACTGGTATTGAATGCCTTTGTGAGCGCTAAAATTGCGCCATTGATTACAGCCGTATCGAAACCAAACAAAAATCCGCCCAGCGCCGCCGCCCCAGAAATTAGGATGACGTAGTATGTACCAGCTTTACGAGTTGTCGCAGACATCATTTGCTTCTACTCCAAGATTACGCATCACTGGAATCCATACTCATTTGAATGCTTTAACGAGCGCTTCAAACTGGACATGTAGTGACTTGTCATTTGGCGAGATGGGTGGGATTTGGCGATCAATCCCTAGAAATTCATAGACTGCCATTTGGGCTGCCCGCACCGAATATTCGACCGTAAAGACAACATCATCAGGAATTTCGACAAACTGGCTGATAAACGCGAGGTTCTTCGAGCTACGCGGAATTGGCAATGGTCGATCCGTGCGTAAACGGGGCATAAACATGCTGGTAATGTAGGGCATTCTGCAAGGAATACAGTTTGCTGATTCCACAGTGTCTAGATTGAATCGTAGATGACCGCAGATCTCTCTCAGAATTTCTTCGCCGTTGCACTCGGCCATCGGTTTAGGCACGAAATTACCAACACGATCAGGGAAAAGGGCATATCCCCAGAAAACCTGTACATCAGCAGGTTGATTTGCAAAGTGGGGTTGATAGGCCAGCACAATGGACATCAGCCAGTTTGAGTCTTTAAATGTGATCAGTCCGCCAGTTCCGGGTTGATTGCCGCTAAATTCAGTGATCTTATTGAAGAATATGGGGGTTTTCAAAGTGACTGTGAACGACTCCCAACAAGACTCGGCAATGCTGCTATTGAAAGCAGAAGGATTGCCAAAATCTGGATTTTCCGCCGCTAGGGTCTCCCACAAAGCCCAACTGTTGCAGTCCTGTTTAGTCAGCTTTTCGGGTGCGATCGCCATAGAACCCAAGCTTGAAGCATCGGTCATGGATCCGTTTTGCAGAAAAACAAGGTCGCCTTCTTTGAGGGCGATCGCTTTGTTTTCACCCTTTTGCTGATAATGAATGCCTGTGACGACCAACTTACCGGCTTCGGTATTGCGATCTAGGTCTGTCACCTTGCAATCTAAGAGGAAATTGACCTCTTGGGATACAAGCCAATTCTGTAGTGGAAGAACCAATGAATCATATTGATTATAGATGTTTCGCTTAACCCCAGCAAGGGTCTCAATTCGAGTGAATTCGAGCATAAAACGATGCAAGTACCGTTTGAACTCCACGGCACTATGCCATGGTTGAAAGGCAAACGTTGTAACCCACATGAACCAAAATTCAGTCTCAAAGAAATCGGGGGAAAGCCAATCGGTGATACAACTGGCACCCAACTCATCTTCACCAGCTAGACTAAGTTCGAGCAATTCTTTGCGACTTTGCATGGAAAAGCCCATTGAACTTACAGGAACTTTAGCCCGACGACTGTCCACGAGACGTGCCATGGAATGCGACTTGTGCTTCTCGTTGAACGCCATTGTTTCGTCAAATACGGTTTTATC
>JBAVRC010000937.1:0-1635 GCA_049694615.1 Thermosynechococcaceae cyanobacterium
CAATCAGGGTTAGTTGAGGCCATATCTCTGGCACAGTCCAAAAATCATTGATCGCTGAAACCCTTGCTATGGTTGGATTAGAAAATTATTTTTTTTCTGCTCCAACCTGCCGAACGTAGGTTTGATGGGGTTTTAGGGGGCCACCTTGCCCCCGCTCTCAGCAAGGCATCCCTGCAAAGCTTAAGTAAATCTCGAACTGGCGAGGCTTCAGCCAAATGAGAATTGCGGTGACGAAACTGTGATGGATGACAGCGGACAACGTTGGACAATAATGGACATTGGTGTGTATTGTGTGTAAAATAGGTAAGTGTGCAATCTTCAAAAGGATGTCACTCATGCATTTAATAGACTCGTTGCCTTTTAAATCCAGAAATCGCTGAAATGCTTTCTGGGAGAAGCTTTCAAGGTTTTTCGCGTTATAAGGCAACAAGTCTAATGTCTATTTTTCAAATGTTTGTATGAAAAGCCGTGATGTTATTGCCAGACTGGAACAAGACGGCTGGATTCTCATTAACGTTCGCGGTAGTCATCAGCAGTTCAAGCACCCGGAGAAAAAAGGCCGCGTGACTGTGCCGCACCCCAAAAAAGATCTACCGCTAGGAACCTTAAAAAGTATCTACAAACAAGCAGGCTGGTCATGGCCCTAGGGGAAAATATGAGATATTCAATTGTCATTCACAAAGATCCTAATAGCGCTTACGGTGTAACTGTGCCCGATATCCCTGGTTGTTTTTCTGCTGGAGATACGATGGACGAGGCAATGCTGAACGCTACCGAAGCAATTGAATGTCATATCGAAGGACTGCTCATTGACGGTGAAGATATTCCTAACCCAATGCCGATGGAGTCCCACCACCAAAATCCCGATTTTAAGGACGGTATTTGGGGAATTGTCACCGTCGATTTAACAAAATTGTCAGGGAAATCTAAGCGTATTAATATCTCTATCCCTGAAAGGCTTTTACAAAAAATTGATGCTAAAGCAAAAAGCCTGGGAGAAAATCGCTCAAGCTTTCTACTGACTGCGGCACTAGAGCACATGAGTCAAACTGCTTGTTGACCCCTGAAGGTAGGCCAAACAATTATGAGTAATCAATTAGATTTATCCCAATTTACGACTCGTCAGTTGATCAACCTGCTATGGGAGGTAAAAGGCACCCCTCTATCAAGAATTGAGTAGCCGTCCGCCAAAATTCACTTTGGAACCAGACGATCCTGACTGGGAAGCAAAAATGTCTGAACATTTGCGCTCAAAATCAGTGCAGCACAGCCCGATAGATTAGACCGGATTGAAGCCCTCCTAGAGCGCATGGCTATCGAGAGTGACGAGCGCATGTCTCGGATGGAGCGGCGCTTTGAAGAAAATAATGCCGCACTATCCCGTGATGTGGCACAACTGGTTGCAACCCAGGAACAGAATTAACTGAAGCCCTGATCCGACTGGCTGACACTCAAGAGGGCGTTGCTCGGTTGCTGGCCAACCTGGATGAAGACAGACCCACCATCCTACGCAAACTCAACACGATTGAGAACAAGGTAGACAATTTATTGGAACGGGAAAGGAACTCTAACTGATGTGACTCATTAACCCCAGCAGCACACTTTGAGGGGCAGGTTTGGGGGCATCCTCTCAAG
>JBAVRC010000938.1:0-2688 GCA_049694615.1 Thermosynechococcaceae cyanobacterium
TTGGGGCAGGGGCGATCGCCGTTTCTGGGCGATTCATCAGAATGTGTTGAGTGTATTCGAGCTGTGAAGCAGGTAGACAGCTCCATTGGAACGGTCTGCCGTTCTTAATGTTTTCTTATTGCTTTATTTACCCAATCTTAAACTGATGAGCTCAGCACAGTCTTATACTTTTCTCGGACCACAGAATAATGGGGTCAAGAGATATTGTCGTGATTGTCAGTGAAGTAAGTATGTTGAAACCCCTCCAGTCCTTATTTTCAGCCGTTTTAATCTCGACCTCGCTAATTCTGACTGAAACTGTGGTGCATGCGGTTCCAAGGTTGGCTGAAATTGCCCGGTTTTCCACGGGTGGCGCGGTTGCTGAAATAGTCAGCGCCACACCCGACGGTCAGACCTTAGTGTTTACCAACTCGACGGATAAGCGTCTCGGATTTGTGGACATTACAGCCCCTAAAACACCAAACCTCCTCGGTACCATTGATCTCTCGACGATTGGAGAACCCACCTCCGTTGCCGTTACACCAGATGGAAAATATGCAGTTGTTGCAGTGCTGCGAGATCCGCAACCGGGACTATTACTTTTTGTTGACGTTAACACGCGCCAAATTGTTGGACGCCTACGACTCAAAGGAATTGGTCCGGATAGCGTTGCCATTACGCCGGACGGGAGGAAGGTCGTTATTGCGATCGAAGATCAAGAAGATGAAGATAATTTGCCAGGGGTACGTCCTGGTTCGATCAATATCGTTACTATCAACTATACCAAACCTTCCCAGTCAACGATTACGAAGATTCCAATCAATTTGAATGGTATTTCGGGTGTGAACTATCCGACTGATCCGCAACCCGAATTTGTAGCAATTAATCCAACCGGGACTATTGCTGCTGTCACTTTACAAGAAAATAATGCGATCGCCCTGATTGATATCCCTAAGGCCCAGGTTATCCGCATTTTTTCGGCGGGGATCAGTCGTCATCTCGCTGACCTCATTGAAGACGGGATGGTCAGTATTACCCAGAAATTCCGAGGCCGACGGGAGCCGGATGGAATTGCCTTTACCCGCGATGGCAAATACCTGGTTACCGCTAATGAGGGCGATACAGAGCTCGAAACCTTTGGCGATGGGGTTTGGTCGGGTGGGCGCGGTTGGTCCGTGTTTAACCTACAAGGAAAGGTTTTGTTCGACACTGGTAGCACCTTAGAAGAAGCTGCGGCCAAGAAAGGACTCTATCCCGATGACCGATCTGAAAATCGTGGGATTGAGGTGGAGGGCGCAACCGTTGCCCAATTTGGGACGCTGCAAACGGCCTTTGTCATTTCCGAGCGAGGCAGCTTTATTGCTGGTTACGATCTCACCAATGTGCGATCGCCGCAACGCTTTGCCTTAGTCCCCACGGGCGTCTCTCCAGAAGGTATCTTAGCCATTCCACAACGAAATCTGGTGGTCACAGCAAATGAGGTCGATGGGACTCTCAGTATTTTCCGCTTTAGACCCTAATCGACACTAGGGCTGAAGTCCCACATTCAATGGATATCCAGCGATCATTCGTAATGAAATCGAGCTTGCAAGAAAAGAATGCGATTTTGCTCGACACGATAAACCAATCGATGTTCTAAATTAATGCGTCGAGACCATAGGTTGGGGCCAATATATTTCAACGGTTCCGGCTTGCCAATTCCTGTAAAGGGATTTTGCACGATGGCTTCAATTAAATCCCACAATCGCTGCCACAGTCTCGGATCTGTTTTTGCCCACCACAGGAGGTCTTCTCGAAACTGTGGGCTAAATTCAGGTAAAATCCGCAGAATTTCAACTTCAGGCTTGGATGTCTTCTTCTTTGGCAAGTTCTGCCTCCAATTCAGTACGAAGCTCTGCTAAAGATAGCGATCGCGGGGTATGGTTCAGTTGTTGATCGGACCATTCCAATCCGGCAAAAAGACGTTTGGCATTTGCCGGGGATTTTAACAAGTAAACATGTTCGAGCAAGATGGATAATTCATCGGCAGCAATCATGGCGACATCGGCATGGCCCCGTCGCTGTACAACAACAATGGAATCGCCTTGTTCCACTTGCTCTAAAACTTTAACCAGGTTATCTCGTGCTTGTGTATAGCTGGTGTAGTGGGTGGCGGCAGGAATCATAAAACAATGGTTCTACAGGATTCCTGTACAGGATAGCATGTTCCCTTTAGCGATCTCGGTTCTGGATGTAAAAGAACCCGGATGTTAGCCGCTTTGATTGAACGGCCATCGTGGGATATTTGCTAGGTGGACTCTTGGCGCGGAGCGATCGCCTTCCCTAAAGATGTTCTTGTAACCAATCGGTTAGATCGGACAACTGTGTAAAATCTAAAAGTGCTTCGCCCAATGCTTCAACTCGGTTTAGGTCTAGTGCCTGGAATTGAGTTTCAATATTGGCAGGGAGGGATCCCACGCGACGCGCCAGTTGGCGTAGGACGAGTGCTTTTTCTTGAGCGATCCCCCTCTCAAACCCAATTCGTTCGCCTGACGTTACATAAGTCACTTTACGTTCCTCTTCAAATGCCTTGAGATCCGACCAACATTCTTGTTCCAATTCCGCTGGTAAGATCATAGCCCAATCGATAAATTTGTAGAGGTTCAGAATGTCCTGACGACTGTAGCCCTTGTCGTACAGTCCTCGAATTAACCTCAGTTTCCACCCTTT
>JBAVRC010000939.1:0-10224 GCA_049694615.1 Thermosynechococcaceae cyanobacterium
CCCGAGATCTGCTGTACCGGAATCCGCATAACAAATGGGACAGTTTAAATTGCAACGATCCGTCAGCTCCACCAAGGTCAAGCAACTATGCTGTTCGTGATCGGGGCATAATCCGCAGTCATAGGGACAGCCGTGCTTGATGGGCGTATTAAACCGCAGCGGTATTTCTCCCGGTTTGATAAAGGCTTGGGTTAAACGGTAGTAATCGATATCATCCGCAATTAAGACTTCTTCCCGGCCATGCTGGGGACAATGCTTTGCCAGATACACTCCTTCCTCTTGAAAGATCACTTTTGCTTCTACTTTGGCGAGGCATTTAGAGCACAGGCTATTGGTGAGGGCATAGAACAGATAAGGGCGTGTTTGCATGAGCCTAAGTCTTGAGGGCAAGCCGTTTTGTAAGCTGGTGTGTGCAATATATCATCCCCAACACACAAGCCATCTGAACGGCACTCAGACCTAAAAACGGATGAAAATCGGGCTTAAGCGCGTCGATCGCAAAGCGGAAACCCAGATAAGCAAATAGATAGAGCTGGAATAGGTCGCCGGAACGATAGGGTCGTCGGCTATGCCATTTCAGCCCCACAGCCAAGAGTCCCAGAAACAAAATTTCATACAATTGGGTGGGATGACGGAGAATCCCATCGCCAAAATCGACGCCCCAGGGCAATGTGGTGGCAACGCCGTAGGTGCGATCGCTCAATCCCGTCAAAAAGCAGCCAATCCGACCAATCGCAGTGCCCACCAGCAATGGATATACAAAGGCATCCCCGGTAGACTGTGTTTGGCCAATCCAGCGTTTTGTCAATTCAACCCCCAGCAGTGCACCGAGTAGTGCCCCCACAACGGTTTTGCCTTGCAAGATCAAGAGAAGCCATTGGTGCCAGTCCTGCCAGACCCAATCAATATGCTGGAGCAACACCAATCCTTTTGCCCCTAGCAGTGCCCCCACCATCCCCCCCAAAATAATGGAACTCCGATGGGCGAAAGGAATGGTGTCTGACTTCACGTTCCGTATTAAGAGCCGAAACGCAACCATATATCCCAAGGACTCAAAAAAGGGATGCGGATGAATCTGCCAAGTGCCAATGCCAAGATAAACGGGAAAATGCATTTTGGCGTCGTATCAGAGTGATTTCATGGCTTGAGCACTGCAAAAGATGAATACTCGCGACGGGAAAAATCGCTAATGCAGTGTAGAGATCTAGCGTGAACAGGATTTCCCCCTTCTCCCAAGGTTTGCAGTTATGTTAACGGTATTCTCGGATTTGTCAATCCTGGGACTGAATGTTCTATGAGCTGGAACTGAGGGGGTGGGATGCAGTCTGTGTAGAACTTGGCAGATTGGGCGATCGCCTCAACCACCTGCTCTAAATCAGCATTGCCCTTCCGTGCGCCAATGCCGTTCAAGGTACATTCGATTTGCCGAACCCCCACATCAAGGGCTGCGAGGGAGTTAGCCACGGCTAGGCCGCGATCATTATGGCAATGGACGGAAAAGATAGCGCGATCTGAGTTGGGGACGCGATCGCGCAGGTCCCGAATCACAGCAACAAATTCGGCGGTTGTGGCGGTACCCAAGGTGTCAGGGATGCTGATGGTGGTAGCACCGTTGGCGATCGCTGTTTCAACGGCACGACACAGGAAGTCTGAGTCAGCGAGCAGGGCATTGAAGGCAGTCCACTCGACATCCGGACTATAGTGGCGGGCAAGGGCGACGTGCTCGCGAATGCGATCAAGGGTTTCGGCTTCAGCCTCCACGGCCACGGCAGCACGATGAATCGGCGTAAAGAGATGGATTCGGCTTCGGGTTGCGGGTTTGAGGGCTAGGGCCACTGCTACGATTTCGTCGGATTGGGAGCCAGCTAGACCGCAAATCGTCGTTTGCTTGAGGTGTTCGGCCACCCTGTAGATCGCATCGAAGTCTGTGTGGGCAGCGCCGGGATAACCCACCTCCACGACATCCACTTGCATGGCTTCTAGCTGTTGCGCTAGGTCGATTTTTTGGCGGATACTGAGGCTTACTCCAGGGGAGAGTTCGCCTTCGCGCAGGGTTGTGTCGAAGATAACGATCTTTTGGCGGTTCATGACGTTAAGGGTCCTACAACGGGAGGCGATCGCTACCAGCTCATGACAGGTTGCAGTTGATCGCCTGTCCAGTGGCAGAGGAACTCGCGGAAACGGATGACCTGTTGCTCTTCAATGTCGAACACATGCACCCAACGACTCGCAAAGGGCTGGCCTGTTGAGCGATCAATGCCCGCTTCTTCGCCGAGAACCACAACGGTTGAGCCGCTGGTAATAAATTGACGGGGCGTAAAGGACTGAAACTGCCAGTCTCGATTCAGAATGGTTAGAAACTCCTCTACGCCGTGTTTACCGCTAAAGGCACGACATTTTTCTAAGGCGGCAGGGCCGTTGACGACCCATTCAATCGAGTCAGCGCATAGATCCAGGAAACCGCTCAAATCGCCTTTGGTAAAACACCCATAGACTTGATGCACAAGATCTAATGCGGTGGGTGAGGTTGGCGTTTCTGCTGGAGTGGGGCTATCAGGTGGTGTTTGCATTCTGGTAACTCCATGGCGGGTTGGATTAGGGATCTTGTAAGCGGGCTTTAACGTCGGCAGCAAAGTCTTCGTAGCGGCGCAGGGGGGTGACAGTAATGTGAACATGCTGACCCATGTGACGCATGATGGGGAGGTCGTAGGAAACTTGATCCAAGGTGTCGGGGTCAGGCACATCCAGGATAGCAATCACCCGTCGCATCCCGACGCATTTCCACAAATCGACAATGATGCCTTTCTCCTTAGCACCGAGGGCGGCGGTGGCTTCTTCGGCCCAGATGCGAAACAGTTCTTGCTGAGACATTTCGGCAGGGTATTCGACTTGAAAATCTAAATGGTAAAGCATGGCGGGTTTTCTTCTCCTGGTTTGAGAGTGCATTGCCCAACGTAAAGGGATGTTTCATACTCAATCGTGACTTTATTATTAACCTGGTATTTGTGAAATAGCTCATGGAGGGCATTCAGTATTTCCTGGTGCCCAGGCTGTCCTATATTGGGGACGTAAGAGGAAGAAAGCATTCGTCCGCAAAGCCCTTCAAAGTCAAAGGACTGTTCATTTGTAAATGTTGAAGACTGAAAATGACCTGGCTTATAAAATTCCATTAGTTCTTCAGAGCTGACATTACGACTCTTGACAGCCTTGTATTCTTGAGCATAGGTTTCAAGTAATTGTTCATATCCTGCTAAAAAAGGAGATGAGTCAAGCTTTCTATCATTCCAAACGATAACAACCCAACCCTTGGGTTGAAGAATACGCAGAAATTCTACCTTCGCATTGACTTGATCGAACCAGTGGAAGGCTTGCCCAACCGTAATACAATGGATGGAGTGGTCGTCCAATGACGTTTGCTCTGCTTGGCCTTGAATGCTCTTAAAGGTAGGGTATGTTGCCAGCAAATGTTCGGCTGCGGCTCGCATTTCCGGGTTAGGTTCAACAGCATAAACAAGGTTGCCATTCGCGAGAAATAGCTTGGACAAAATTCCTGTCCCTGACCCAATATCGGCAATGATCCAATTTGGGGTTAAGCCAATAGATTGTTTTAAAAAGTCTAGAACTTCAGATGGGTACAGAGGTCGATATTTGATGTAATTTTCAACTCGGTCTGAAAAACGTTCAGTTGGAGCTTTCATAGCTAGTAAGAATTTTGGCCTTAATTTTAAAGATCATTTTAATCTCATTACTGAGTGACATGGGTTGACCCCTTACTACCTGTTGCGAGTGAATACAGCAACTTTCTCTGTCAGTTATAATGGAAAAGCTGTCTATAGTAGATGGTAGATAAAGATATGGATCACGTTGTTACACTCAAGATTTCCTATGGAAACTCAAAAGATCATAGCTTTAAAAACGATTTTCAGTTCTAGACTCGATACGTTGAGTCATCTCTTGACGGTTGCAGAGCGTCACTTTGGCGGTGAGATGAAGTCTATCTTAGAGCGTCGCATTGCACCGGATATGCTTCCTTTTGGAACTCAGGTTGTGTTTACCTGTAATCAACCGCGCAATTTCGCCCTATGGAGTTTGGGACAGTTACCCAACAACTTGGATCCTGATGTAGCCTCTTTAGCTGAAGCCCGTGGCCATATTGCATCGACCCAAGCGCTGTTAGCCAGTGTTGATGTGGCTGATTCTAAGCTTTTAGAAATCCATCGAATCGAGTTTGGGCAAGGGCTATACGCCGAAGTATCTGGGCTTTCGTATGTCGATGATTTTCTCATGCCCAACTTCTATTTCCATATGACGACGGCATACGATATTTTGCGGATGGCAGGGGTGCCGATCGGTAAGCGCGATTTTATGATGCATTTTGTCCCTTTCCTTAAACACTCAGGCGATGCATAATCTGAGGATGATGCAAAGGTTTGTTTATTTAGTGCAGCAGATATTTAGTGCAGCAGATCGAGTCCCTTTTGGGAGTTTTTCTAGGAGCAGATGGAAATGATCATCTCCTTAGCCCGTTAGCATTTGTCAGCAGTCTGCCTTTGTGTGTGCCTGTGGCAGTACTCATGCATCATCTCTGTGCAATCTTTCGATGAGGCTCGAATAGTCTGCTTCAGCGGTTTCACGCATATTTTTGCTGTAATTACTTTTCTGGCGTGGAGATTCACCCTATATTTTAAACTGAGCCGCTTGAACACGGTCGGTGTGCAATGGGCTGGTTAGATTTCGTTTCTGGATGCACATACTTCGAGAGCCTGATTCAATTCATTTCCAAAGCGTTTTTCATTCTCGGTACCCCAGTTCTCTCGAAGTAAAGAAATCAAGGGAACTAGCGAGGAATCGCCCACCAATTCTGCGGCCTCTAAAACCCAGCCACCTGCAAAATCAAGTTTGAGTTCTTCCCTTACTAGGTCAATTGTTCGTTGATCATTTCTTATGGCGAGCCCAACCAGTGCCTCACCTCGAATTTCACGGTTTTCTTCTTTAGTGCGGGCAACCAGTGCCTCTCGGATTTCAGGCGTGTCTATCTCAGTCAGTGAGCCAAGCCCAAAGGTTGCCCAGTCACGCACGTCATCGTCAGTATCAGAGGTAAGCTGGATTAATATGTTGATAGCAGTATCATCATCGAATCCACCTAATGAGCGGGCTACACCTTGACGAATGTCAGCCTCAGGGCGATCAACAAGTTTGGAAAGTGGGATAATAGCCCGTTCGTCTTTGCGATGGCCCAGCGCATAAACTACTGAACACACCACTGATGAGTCTCCATCCCCGAGCATTGGCATCAAAATATCAACTGATTCAGCAACATAGGTTGGCTCTGACCAGCCAAGTAGCGCTAAAATACTTGCTCCAAGACATCTTTCCTCTGGCTTTGCAGACTCAGTAAGCCGAGATGCTAACCTGAACTCATTTTCCCCACCACGATAGCGGAGTACATCTATGAGATCCCACATAGTATCATCGTCCGCTGCGGTCAATGCGAACGCAATGAGCTCCTCAGAAGATCGACTATCATCCGCCCATGAGCCTGCCACATTATTACCCATAACTTCTAACCCTAAATGGATGGACAAGACCCACCTATATTGCTCAATCAGCGATAAAGGTTGATACCCATCCACCTTTATTAATTTGGTCCGTCAATTGGAGTCCCGATGGTCAAACCCTCGTCAGCAGTAGTTCTGACAAATGATTAGGCTGTGGGAGATTGCCACGGGAGCGTGTTTGAAAACCTTGAGAAGCGATCGCCCCTACGAGGGTATGAATATTACTGGCATTACGGGTATCATCGAGACGCAGCAATTGGCCTTGAAGGCGGTTGAATCCTAAATTCTGGGATCTATCCCAAGCGATCGCAGTTGTTCAGCAAGACGCGCAGCGGATACTTGGGCTTGATTTGCTGCTTCCAGGGGGGTCGGGATGAGTTGCCCCTCGGCAGTAAAATAGCGCAGTTGGCCATCGCTAACTCCCAAAAATAGACCGAGGACTTCGCTCCAGAGCCAGCCTTGAGCATTGGGTCGAAGTTCTTCGTAGTGCTGACCGCTCAGGCGAAATCCTTGGAGTTCTAAGGTTTCGGGGGAGAACCAAAAGTATTCAGGCGTATGGAAGCGTGTTTGGTAGAGTTCCTTTTTAAGTGACCGATCAACCGCAGCCGTAGAATCCGACAGTAGCTCAATAATCAGATCGGGGTATTTGCCATCTTCTTCCCAGACCACCCAGGATTTACGCGGTTTACGTTCAGTATTGCGCACCAGGAAAAAATCCGGTCCTCGAAAATCGCGATTTTTGAGTTCCTCACGGCTGAAGTAGAGGGTTAAATTGGCCCCGATGAAAAAGTCAGAGCGGTCTTGCCACAGCATTTCTAAACAAGCGACTAACAGCGCGAGCTGCATGTAGTGCAAGGAACTCTCCATTTCCGGCTCGTCGCTTTCGAGTTGTCTCGCATCAGGCATTAATTCGGCTAGTTGGGCAGCGGTGAGTACCATAAGTCCGGTTCTAGAACATACTGCCGATCTTAGCGCGATCGCTGTTTTGCAAGCGATCGCCAGATGACCGATCAAAGCTGGATTGTACTTCTTTCTAAGCGCGCAATAATTGGCACCCCTATTGCAATATATCTAACCGAACAGGAGAAACACCACTACTGACGGTTCCCAATACCTGGGCTGCTCCGCGAGACAAATCAAGAACGCGATCGCCAATGAAGGGGCCGCGATCATTGATACGAACAACTACAGAACGGCCATTGTCCAAATTGGTGACGCGAACCCGTGTTCCAAACGGCAAAGACCGATGGGCCGCTGTCAGATCGTACTGGTTAAAAATCTCGCCATTGGCCGTGTAATTGCCGTCAAATCCAGGACCGTACCAAGACGCCATCCCTTCAATACGGAAGCGAATGGATCCTAAGGCTAGCGTTTGCACGTCTCGAACTTTTTTGGGTTGAGACCATCCTTCAATCTCTGTCAAGGGGCTGGCTTTGCCCAGTTGATAGCGCAACCGATTGGTAATTTGTAATGCATCTTTAGCCGTGTCCTTAGTGCTATTAGGCAGCACCGTATTTTGGCCAGAGACTTCCATCAAATGCTGGCCATTGGCTTGAATTAGAAAGCTCTTGCGTTTCTCGCTCCAAACCACCTTAATGGAATCGGCCTTCATGCCATTGGCAACCAGTTGGTTGATCTTGGCCGTAATGGTGGTGGCGCGCCACATGGGATCATTGACAATCGAAGGCGAAACATGGCTCATGAGGGCCAGTCGGGCATTGGGATCGATGGACGCGACCTTGATCCCAGTGGCTTCGGATGCACTGAGTTCGGCCCCCAGAAACGTCACAACGGGAATATTCCGAACGTAAATAGTGGTGGCCTGCCGCCCTTTGTAGGCATGGACATTAATGGCGGCAACGGCTGATTCAACGGTTGTAGTGGGTGTATCCAGTTGCCGTTCGCCTACTTTTGTGACGGCTGTGTCTGAAGGTGCTTGGATGTGTTGCGATCCGATTTCAAAAGGGGTTAAACCTTGTTCAGGTTGCGAGGCATCAAGAGGACGCTCTTGGGCTGAACTAGAAGAAAGTCTTCCAGCCGCCGAAACGGTTAATGCTGCGGCCAAACCTGTCAAAAGTACTTGCTTCATAGCGTGTCCGTCTAGAAGGGCATAGTTGAGACTTGAGTTGCAAACCCAGTGATTTATGGTTTAATTAGCACGAACAACTCGTACTCGTTCCGTTTTCGCTCTTTTGTAACGAAACTTTGTATACCCTATCACGACTTTTGAACCCGAGAAATCCGCAGATCCCCGTAGGGATCCCGTCTCTTTGCTTCTCTTACAGCTAGGATCCCGGCTAAGTAATTCTGCTCAACACTGCGCAAAGCCCCTAGAGACAACCCTTTCCTCAAATTGCAGCGGCTATTATAAGGATTTATTTTACTTATGGCCGAGTGGAATACAAATTTAATTTTTTAAACATTTTTGCATCGCTTAGCCCCTTGACAAGCCGTATCCCGATCTCAAAGCCTTTTTGTGATGGATTTTAAACATTTATCAATCCGTAACTTTACCGATGCGAATTCGATTCCGTCGGCGGTAGAAGGATTTGTATCCACGCTCCCTTATGGTCGGGGTGATTCCTGGCTTGAATCGTGCCGCCATGAGCTAAGACGATTTGTTGGGCGATCGCCAGTCCCAGACCACTCCCCTGAGAGCCCCATTGAGTCGTTGATCGCTCGCGGGCTAGATCGGCTTTATAAAACCGCTTAAAGACATGCTCCAAAGTTCCTTCAGGAAATCCCTCGCCCCAATCCACGATATCGATTTGAGTCCATAACCCGGACTCGGAAGCATCCTTTAAGGGGATGGGTGGGGCATTAGGCCGGACGCAAATCTCGATAGCCTGATCTGGCAGGCTGAATTTGATGGCGTTGTCGATCAAATTCAGCAGGACTCTCAATAGCCGACTGGCCTCGGCCCGAATGATGTAGTGTTCGGGTCCCTCATAGTACAGCGATAAGTTTTTAGGTTGGGCCAACGGCTCCAAGGTGATCCAGGCATCCTGAATGAGACGGGGTAAATCCGCATCGGTGAACTTGAGATCGTGTGGATTTTGGAAGGCAATCTGACTCAGTTCAAGAATGTCTTGGACTAATCCGCTTAAGCGAACGGTTTCCTGAATTAAGCGATCAGTCCAGATCTGTAGTGTTGGATCGACGATGGGTTGTAGCGTTTCGGCAATGAGCCGAATCGAGGTTAAGGGGGTTTTGAGTTCGTGGGCAACATCCGAAGTCCAGCGATCGCGCTCCTCCATTAGGTGGGTGGCTTCCCATCGATCCTCCAGAAATACACCGATGTGGCCATTTTGCAAAGGGAAAGCAGACCCCCGCAATGGTAACTCCTGCATTTGCGCCCCTGCTTGGAGTGAGCGGCGCAGCCAGTCGAGCGACTGCGGCGTCTGGGTTTGCCGCACCGTTTCCACCAGCCGATCTAATTCATAGGAGCGAATGACTTGCAACAGCGATCGCCGCGCAAAGGAGAGATACTTCCTGGACGCAATATTGAGCAATTCGGCTGCTTTGGCATTGTGCCAGTACAAACACCCCTCTGCATCGACCTCCAAATAGCCGATGGGAGCTGTTTGCAGAATGGTTTGCCAGATCCCAATCCGTTGCTGTAACGATTGTTCCGACTGTTGTTGAAATTGGACCGCCTTAATCAGTCGGACCTGAAGCGGCATCGTCGCACTGTAGGCTTGCGACGGAAACAGGCGCACAAGCTGGCTGAGTTGTTGTTGCCAGCGCTGGGATGACCAATACCAGAAGCCGACACCAAGGACCAGTCCGCAGAGAAACCACAGAACATTCACAATCTTGTGTATTTTTCAGAATTATTTCTACTGTGAATTTTGACTGTAATGGATTTTCTTCTTGTGTGCAGTTAACTTCCAATGCCTAGTCCATTGAAAAGTCTCTACCAAGTTAAGTCTCTGGAGACATCAATCCTGTTAATCTTTGTAAAATAATGTCTAATTTAGCATTGACCCCTGCGACCTCAGCGCGCATCTCTCTTTTCATCTCTTCTGTCTTTCGCTCAATATAAGTCTCAAGGTGTTCTGATTGAACCTCAAAGGCTTGATCGATACGTCCACCCGCATTCACATCTTCTTCCCAGGCGGTTACTTTAGTTTCGAGCTTGGCCACTCTTGCGGAGAGATTAGCGAGTTCTTGGATAAAGTCGCTTGCCATCTTGTTAACCAGTCTCTGAATCCTTTTCCAGTTCAATTTTAACCGAAGCGATAGCCAAACCCGCGCACGGTCACCAGGTATTGGGGATTGCTAGGCTCTTTCTCAATTTTTTCCCTGAGCCAGCGAATATGGACATCCACGGTTTTACTGTCGCCAATAAAGTCTGGACCCCAGATTTTCTCAAGGAGCTGCTCCCTTGGCCAGACACGCCGTGGATAACTCATAAATAGCTCCAGGATTTTAAACTCCTTGGGCGAGAGGTTGATGTTTTGTTGATCGACGGTGACTCTACATTCTTGGGGAAACAGGCTTATCTCTCCGCACCGAATGACATTCGCTGGGGCCTCCAGACTCAACTGCCGCTGCCGCCTTAGTAAGGCTCGGCAACGCGCCACGAGTTCGCGCATCCCAAAGGGTTTGGCCAAATAGTCGTCGGCACCCACTTCCAACCCCACGACGCGATCCGCCTCCGTTC
>JBAVRC010000940.1:0-1669 GCA_049694615.1 Thermosynechococcaceae cyanobacterium
GGATGGGGTCGAGGGTCTAAACCTGATCCGTCAAGAGCGCCCCAACCTGATCATGCTGGACTTTCTGCTGCCCCGCCTCAGTGGTTGGGAAGTGTATCAAGAGCTGCAACACCAACAGGAGCTTCAGTCGATTCCCCTGGTGATTATGTCTGGGCGGAAGGAAGAAGTTACCGACAAAATTCACGAACCTTTTGAATATTTTGAGTTCATCGAAAAACCTTTCGAAAAGAACCAACTCCAAGATGCCATTAAAGTGGCGATCGCCAAGTCTAAGCAACCCCGCTTGACCGGTGGCCTCGGCGATCAGCTTGCCGTCGATCCTGAAGAATTTCTCGTCCTTAAAGACAAAATTGATCAGATGCAAGCTGAGATTGACAGCCTCAAGAAAGCCGTCAGTCAATTGGTCTCCTTCATTAAGCGGAAGCTCAACTAAATCACCGACTCGGTCCCTATTTGGATGCAGGGAGGCGAACCCTACCCCAGCGGTTCGGTTTCCGACCTCGAATTGGGTAGACGGTTTTAGTACCATAGAAGACAAAGTCGATGTCTTTATGGGTCTAGGGAGCATCCCGCAATATGAACCAATTTAAAACCGTTGCCCTGCTGGGCTTATTGACCGGTTTGCTGGTGGCGATCAGCTATGCCCTGGGCGGCAGTTCTGGGGCGATCGTCGGTCTGGGCTTAGCCGCTGTCATGAATATAGGTTCCTGGTTCTACTCTGACAAAATCGCGCTGGCGGCCTATGGGGCCCAGCCGGTCACTGCTCAGCAGGCCCCAGAACTATACGCCATGGTTGAACGGTTAACCCAACGGGCTAATTTGCCGATGCCAGGGGTTTATGTGGTTCCCAGTCAGGCCGCAAATGCTTTTGCCACTGGGCGCGACCCTGAGCACGCAGCGGTGGCCGTCACTGAAGGCATTATCAACGTGTTACCTGCAGATGAGTTGGAAGGGGTGATTGCACACGAACTCAGTCATATTCGCAATCGCGACACCCTGACCCAAGCGGTTGCTGCCACCATTGGTGGGGCGATCGCCAGTTTGGCCCAATTCCTGAGCTATAGCCTGTACTTTCTGCCTTTTGGGGGGCGCAGCGACGAACGCAACGGCCCCAATCCCCTGGTCTTTTTGTTGACGGTCATGGTGGCGCCCATTGCGGCCACGATCATTCAAATGGGGATTTCTCGAACCCGTGAATTTGCCGCCGATGCCAGTGCAGCAGAACTAACCAGTAACCCCCGCGCCCTAGCCCGCGCTTTGAAACGGCTGGAGTTGAGTGCTCTGCAAATTCCCACCGAGGGGAATCCGGCCTTTGAGCCCTTATTAATTGTCAATTCCCTTTCCGGGCAGGTGCCCTTTAGCAACCTGTTTTCGACCCACCCATCCACAGAAGTTCGGATTGAAAAGCTTTTGCAAATTGAGCAACGGCAACTGGGCGAGGTCAATTATAGCAGTCGCCATAAAGGTTAAGACGCGAGTCGAAGGACATGCTCCATTGCCTCTCTGAGCGTATCAAAATGTTCTATCTGCTTACGAATCCGGCTCTTGAGCCAAGACCAGCACCGCTCAATTTTGTTCAAATCGGGAGAATACGGCGGCAAATACCAGATCTCGCACCCGGCAGCCTTCACCAGTTCCTCAATCCGCCCCCCTTTATGAAACGTGGCAT
>JBAVRC010000941.1:0-2167 GCA_049694615.1 Thermosynechococcaceae cyanobacterium
GAAAAATGGCTATCTGACGCCCACGATGGAAGCAGAAGTAGGCCGCATTTGCGACCATGCTGCCGATCTGTCGGTGGACGAATATCAAGCTTTAGACAAGTTGATGGGTGCGTTGTTGACCGGACAGGTCGTTGCAGTGCCCCGGAAACAATTTATTAACGTGATGGAAGAATTGGTTCTTACAGAATCGATTATGCGGGTCTCCGAAATTGAAGCGGCCAATAATTCGACCCTGGATCTAGGCGATATTGCCGCCTATGCCCTGAATCGGTTACCGCCGCTGTATGCCACCACAGAAGAGGGGGCCAATTATCAGCGCAACCGTGCCCAAGCCGAACTGAAAGATCTGATTGCCCAGCAGGTCGAAGCAGCGATTTCCCGCAATATGGATCAGCCCGAATTCTTCCCGGAACGCCGAGCCATTACACCCCAAGCCACCGCCAATGAAACCGAGTTTCTGTCTCAAGTGAGCACCTTGTTGCAAGCCTATGCCCCCAGCTTTGAAGAACCGGCTCGATCACAGTCGTGAAGTAACGTTGCGAAACGATTGCTCCAGATAAATGCTGCTACGCTTGGAATGGTTAGTTTTGACCTAAAGTGTCCCTAGGTGTGGGGCACTTTGTCGATGACAGTTCCTTTTTGCGCTGGATTATGGATGCCCACTCATCCGTTGTAAATTCGGTTTGTCTCTATGACACAACCCTAAGAGACGGTTCGCAACAGGAGGGGATGGCCCTTTCTGTGGAGGATAAGCTCAAAATTGCACATTTGCTGGACAAGTTGGGAGTTCCCTTTATTGAAGGGGGATGGCCGGGGGCGAATCCGAAAGATGGGCAATTTTTTGAACGGCTGAAAGCCGATCCCCTAGTCTGTTCTGAAATCGTGGCCTTTAGTTCGACTCGGCGTCCCGGTGTGCGGGCTGAGGCTGAGGGGATGTTCGTTCCCATTTTGGCAGCGGAGACCCGGTGGGTCACCCTGTTTGGCAAATCCTGGGATCTACATGTGACGGAGAGCCTAAAAACCTCTTTGGACGAAAATTTGGCCATGATCGAGGACTCAGTGGCGTTTTTGACGTCTCAGGGTCGTCGGGTGATTTACGATGCGGAACATTGGTTCGATGGGTATCAGGCTAATCCGGCTTATGCCCTGGAGACCTTGAAGGTGGCGATCGCAGCCGGAGCTGAGTGGCTGGTCCTCTGCGATACCAATGGCGGTTCGCTCCCCACGGATGTGGCTCGAATGGTTGGAGCCGTATTACAAGATCTGCAACCTACGCCCCTATCCAAGTCGATCCAATTGGGCATTCATGCCCATAACGATGGTGGAATGGCTGCCGCCAATTCGGTTCTGGCCGTGCAGCAAGGCGTCCAAATGGTGCAAGGCACCATTAATGGGTATGGGGAGCGGTGCGGTAACGCCAACCTATGTACGGTCGTGCCGAATCTGCAATTCAAGTTAGGTTATCCCTGTTTACCACCCGGAAATATCGCTGAGCTAACGACCGTGAGTCGGTTGGTCAGCGAAATTGTTAACCTTGCCCCCAACGAGCAGGCTCCGTTTGTCGGCGCTTCCGCCTTTGCCCATAAGGGCGGCATCCACGTCAGTGCCGTCCAGCGCAACCCAGTCACCTACGAACATATTGACCCGCAGAGGGTGGGTAATCGCCGCCGGATTGTTGTGTCTGAACAATCCGGTATTAGTAATGTGCTTGAAAAAGCTAACCACTTCGGCTTTCCCCTAGCCAAAGGTAATCCGATCAGTCGTCAAGTCTTGAGCCAACTCAAACAACTGGAAAGCGAAGGGTACCAATTTGAAGCCGCCGATGCCAGCTTTGAACTGCTCATCCGAGAGGCCCTGAACCAACGTCCCAGTTTCTTTGCCCTCAAGGGGTTCGATATCTACTGCCGGGGCCATCAAGTGGAGCGCTCCGATGTTTTAAGCAGCACGGTTATGGCCACCGTTAAGGTCATGGTGAATGATCAGGAAATGCTCACGGCAGCGGAAGGAAATGGTCCCATTTCTGCCTTGGATGCAGCCCTACGCAAATCATTGGTCAATTTCTACCCCATCATTGCCGAGTTTCAACTCACGGATTATAAAGTCCGTATTTTGGATGGCAAGGCTGGAACGTCGGCTAAAACCAGGGTACTGGTCGAATCCAGCAATG
>JBAVRC010000942.1:0-4424 GCA_049694615.1 Thermosynechococcaceae cyanobacterium
CTTCAACATCATATAAGTAGGTTTGGGTAGAAAAACGAAGGTATATCAAGTAAGCTGAAGTGATTATCAGTAAAGGGTTTTAGCGATTTTGCATTGCTTGACGTAAGGTGGTTTGCTTATCCCAACCTACTTAGTTCATATAGTCCTCGAAGTAGCGTGAAATTTATAACTCATAAAAAGTCCAATGAGTATTGTTACATGGTTTAGTTTATGAAGTGCAAAAATATTAAGGAGTTTATGACGTGCAAGGAGTCCAAAAATATTAAGGAGTTTATGAAGTTCAAGGAGTATCCATAAATCTCAAAAGTTTCATTCAGTGCAGTCCGCTGGCGGTTGAGGGGAGGAAAGGTTTGAGGGGCGATCGCATCACTTTGGTCTAACATAGTTCCTGAGGTGGATGAGTGATCATTCAGGGTAAAATGTAGACATACTATTGCTATAAGGTCAAAGCCTATGACAGTTCAGCAACTTCGCTATAGCAAAGAAGAATTTGCTCGACGTGGTAATGAGATTTATGAATCCCAGGTTCGTCCCCAAGTCGAGCAAGGCAATCATGGCAAAATTGTTGCGATCGATATTGAAACTGGAGCCTTTGAATTGGCAAAGGATACGATTAAGTAGGTTGGCCTAGATAAACCGAACTTTCACAAGGAGGGCACAGTTGACCCAAACCCATATAGGTCAGGCATTTCATCCCATTTAGGATAGTTCGGCTTTTCAACCCGCACCTACTTACTGCATCAGATCGATTGCTCGAACGTTATCCTGATGCTCAAATCTGGTGTGTTCGGATTGGTCATAAAGGGGTTCATCGTTTTGGTGTAGGTCGTCTGCAATAACTCTATGATGCAAGGAATTGTTGATCAAAATTGCGAGCCGACAATCCGACTGGTCGTAGGCAATGTAGATTCACAGCGGCAAATGATTGATGCTGTTATTGATACAGGATTTACAGGTTTTCTGACGCTGCCTTTTTCAGTGCTTGCCGATCTTAACTTACGCGTGTATAGACGTGAAGAGGGAATTTTAGGGGATGGAAGCACTTGTATTTTTGATGTATATCGTGGCTTAGTCATTTGGGATGGGGAGTTACGGCGGATCGATATCAACGAATCTGATACAGAACCTTTGGTTGGTATGAGTTTACTCTACGGCTATCGGATGCAACTTGATACAATCGAGGGTGGAACGGTTACAATTCAGGCATTGAGCAGTTTAAGTTGATCGGTAGGGCACTGCCTAACCATGCGCTGCACCGGAACGCCTCAAATCATCGATCAAGTTGCAGAGGTTAACCGCGTCAGGTGAACGCAATGCCGTTAGACTTAAATCCTGCTTCATCCTATACATTTGAACTCAGCAGGGTTGATGGCTTGTCTTTTTGTATCCTGAAAGATACAATTAAGTCATGATTGAAATTCGCGAAACCAAAGTTTATGCTCTTTGGTTCAGTAGCTTACGAGATAGGCGGGCCAAAGCACGCATTGATACTCGTATTCGTCGTTTATCTTTGGGAAATCCTGGCGATGTAAAACCAGTTGGATCAGGTGTCTCTGAACTCCGTATCGACTATGGGCCGGGTTACAGAATTTATTTCATTCAGTGCGGATCTACTTTGATTGTCTTGCTTGCAGGTGGCGATAAGCGCACCCAGCAGCAGGACATTGCACAAGCGATTGAATTAGCACGAGATTTATAAGAGGGTAGCATGGCTCAAACTCAAACACAGCCTTGGGATGCAGCGAATCATTTGGAAACTAGAGAGGATATGGCAGCATATCTTGAAGCAGCTCTTGAAGATGGCGATCCGGCCTTGATTGCCGCTGCCCTTGGAGATATTGCTCGTTCTAAAGGAATGACTCAAATTGCACGCGATACGGGTCTTGGTCGTGAAAGTCTTTATAAAGCACTATCTGTTGAAGGTAATCCAGAATTTGCAACTATCCTAAAGGTTTTTCAGGCTTTGGGCTTACGGCTACACGTAACACCTGTTGCAAGTGAAAACTTTATCTAACAACGCAAGGCGAGGGATACTCGAATCAGTCTTCAGGTAAAAATGCTCGCTCGCGCCCCTGATTGCAGAGCCGTTAGCCCACCAGCGATCAAAGGTGTATTATTCACAAATATTTAGGATTTTATCGAGAGATTGGAAATGCGATCGCCCCTCAGTTTTTGAAGTTCTCTCAGTTTATAGACAAAGGCTCAACGAGACTGGCGAATGCGATGGACAAACCAATCAAATCGAGCTGCCGCGATCGCCGTTTGCGCTGTTCCACCAAACTATTGCGCAACCGATCCGCGAGGAGAACGGCGATCGCCTTTTGACACTCATACCAACACGACACCAGACTCTGTAGCCAGGGCGATCACCTGCTTCAGTGGGCGATCACAAAAACCTGCCCCATAGCGAGCAAATATAGCGATTGGGTTAACCTACGACCTGTCCAGTTCCGCCAATATGGAATGATGGCGATCGCTTTGGCAATCATCTCGGCATGGCTAAAAATCCCTTCGACGCATTTTCCAAACAGCTTCTCGAAGAAACGCTTTCCCCCTATGGAGCTGTCGAAACCAGCCGCGAGGTTCCTGGCGAAGCCCAATTCATCGATGTCTACTTCGAGCCAAATCCGCAACCAACTGATCTGCTCAATCTCGGGCTGCTAGGCCGCATTGCCCAAACTCCCTGCCTACTAGAGCCATTTCGGAACCAACCGACCGCCAGCGAAATTCGCAGTTGCTTACTCAAACTGTTCCAGGTGCATGGCGACTACCAACGAAAATCCAGACGGAAACAAGAACCCCTCCAGGAAAGTGAACTGCCACATTTATGGATTCTCGCTTCCTCGGCCTCAGACAACCTACTGAACGGATTCGGCGCATTACCCAACAACGAGTGGGAAACGGGCATCTATTTTCTACCTCCCGCTCAGAAAACCACCATCATTGCCATCAATCAGCTTCCCGGTACCCCAGAAACCCTGTTGTTGCGGATCCTGGGCAAAGGCCAGACTCAACAACAGGCGATCGCCGAAGTTCTAGCCATCGATACAGGGGATCCAAGACGTTCAGCTATACTGAGATTGATTACCAACTGGAAAATCAGCATTGAAATTACCGGACAACTCGAAGCAGAAGAGGATCTAATGGCGACCTTATCGCAAGCCTATCTGGAATGGGAACAGCAGACCAAGCAAGCTGGAGAACAAGACCTTATCCTGCGCTTACTTACGCGACGCATCGGCAACGTGTCTCCAAACCTCCAATCCCAAATCCAAGCCCTATCCCTCATGCAGCTTGAGTCCTTGGGTGAAGCCTTGCTGGATTTCTCGGAACCCGCCGATTTGACCCACTGGTTGCAAAACCATTAACCCCGGATCTGCCACAAACCCAGCCCAAAGCCTGCACTTGTCGTAGCAGTTCGCAGACAATGGGACCACATTTTATCGTTTCGTCATCGGTTTCTTGATCGAGGTTAGTCCTCGTCTGGCCCATCAGGCTCAACGAGACTGGCGAATGCGGTTGACAAACCAATCAAATCGAGCTGCTGCGATCGCCGTTTGCTCTAGGGTTTGCAAGTCGATTTCGTCCTCATAGACCATCATCTCGGACAACTGGTCCCCACTGCGATAGGACTGTAAACTAAAGCCCCGTTGCACCAGACTGTTGCGCAACCGATCCGCAAGGAGAACGGCGATCGCATGGTAAAAGCGGCTGGCAAACGCCACATCGACTTGTAGTTTCTGGGACAGTTCGGTTTTGTCGAGGGCAAACACAGAGGCCGATTCCAGACTCATGACCGAGGCTGACGTGGGTTCTTGATCGACAAAAGACATTTCGCCGATGATGTCTCCCGGCAATAGCTGGGCAATGGCAGCCTCGGCAGGGGCCGCTGTTAGCGGCTGATCGGCCAAGGCTGGATCCTGAGCCTGCACCTGGAGTTTGCCTTCAATGAGAATATAAAGGTTTGCGATCGAATCTCCTTGGCGAATCAAAATGCTACCTGCGGCAACGGGCGTTAAGGTGCCGGATCGGATGAAATAGTCAATATCGCGATCCTCCAGGATGGCAAATACCCGCAACACTTTCCGCAAGGAGGCAATATTGACCGCTTGATATTGATAGAGCAACGGAAAAATGCTCCGCAGACGGGTTGAGATCAGATCCGCCACGGATCGATAATAGCGGGCTGCAAAGGGAAGATCTCGGTTGAGTTGACGTTGCAGCAAGGCATTGGGAATTTCAATGAGTTCGCAATGGGTCTGGGCCTTCACCGTGGCGATCGCGGGGGATTGGTCGAGAAAGGACAATTCGCCAACCAGGCCAACCGCGTCAACCTGACCCACGCGCTGTGTTGCCAGAGGGGTACCATCCGATTTAGAGCCGGACGGGTCTTGGCTGACTTCAACGCTTAACTGCCCCTCCAG
>JBAVRC010000943.1:0-6822 GCA_049694615.1 Thermosynechococcaceae cyanobacterium
AACCCTGCATCGGGCCAACTGGTACCGTCAAGTCAAATCGATCGCCACGCTCCCTGGCCCCGTCGTTGAATGGGAGGGTCGATCCGTCCTCAACTTTGCCAGTAACGATTATCTGGGACTGACTGGAGACGAACGCCTACAAAAAGCAGCGATCGCAGCCATCCAAAAATATGGCACAGGCAGTACAGGATCTCGATTGCTCAGCGGTCATCGTCCGGTGCATCGTGCCTTGGAAATCGCGATCGCCCAGTGGAAACAAACCGCAGATGCGATTGTGTTCAGTTCCGGCTATGCCGCCAACCTGGGCACCATTGCAGCCTTGGTGGGTCCCAAAGATTTGGTTATCGGCGATGCCTATAACCATTCCAGTCTTAAAAACGGTGCAAAACTCAGTGGTGCAAGGGCATTGGAATATGCCCATAACCAGATGGCCGAACTGCAACAGCTTCTAGAACAGCATCGGTCTACCTATCGGCGGTGTTTGATTTTGACCGACAGCGTTTTTAGCATGGATGGGGATCTATGCCCCTTGCCAGAGATTTTAGACTTAGCGGCAACCTTCGACAGCATGGTGCTAGTGGATGAAGCCCACGGCACAGGTGTTTTGGGTCCAACTGGGGCCGGAGCCATCGAACAGTTTGGCTGTAGTGGGAAACCGCTCGTCCACATGGGCACCTTGAGCAAAGCACTGGGCAGTTTGGGCGGCTATGTCGCTGGGTCTGCTCCATTGATCGACTATCTACGCAACCGTGCGGCGAGTTGGATTTACACCACAGCCCTATCTCCAGCAGATACTGCCGCCGCCTTAGCCGCTATTCAAATCATTCAAAGCGAACCAGAACGCCGTCAACAGCTATGGGAACGGGTTGCCCAATTAAAGCACCAACTTGCACTGGCACTGACCCATGGCGATCGCTTTACGGTTTTGCCCTCCGCATCACCCATTGTGTGTCTTCAACTGCCCAATCCTGAAATTGCCCTACAGGCCAGCGAATTTTTTGCAGCGCAAGGAATTTATGCGCCCGCGATTCGCCCCCCCACGGTGCCCACCAGTCGCATTCGGGTATCCGTGATGGCAACACACAGTCCTGAGCACATCGCCCAATTAGTAGAAGCGATCGCCCAGTTGAGTCAACCCCATTAATGGCGTTATCGGAGTCCAACGGTAGCGTGTTCCATTTCAAAGCAATTGGCCGCAAGGGGGACAAAAGTGCCCTCTGCGGTGAGACCGAGTAGCATGGGCTCGTCGGGACGAATGAGTTGGCCGGTCAACGCACAACATTCAGGCGTATGGGCTGTGGCGGGAAAGGTCGCCCGAATTTGGGTAGAATGAAGAGAGAGAGTGGGTTCATCCTGGCGCTGTTGGACATATTCCCATAGAATGTCTCGGATCAAGGCTTGATAACCTTGATGGCCCGCAAGTTTCTTCAGGTGTTCCTTAAGCTCCTGCTCTAGGCGAATGCTGGTAACCTGCATTTCAGTGGTGGGCACCTGACGAACATTGATCACTTCAAGGGTCTCCTTGCGGTATACTTGACAAATTGTACTACGATTGTAGTATATTGAAAACACTTTTCGTTTAGTTTCCATTTGCCGCGTTCTAAACCTTTGTTGTGGCAGTCGTTCGCGATATCCAACATCAACCCCAGAGGCTGAGCCGTCCATTCAGTAAAATGGCTGGTTTATCTTTTGCTGTGGAGGTTGGGACTGCATTACAGGCAATGCAGAGCCAATTGGATGCGACCTACATTAATGGACGGCGGCTAATTTTACGGTACTTGGGTTCGCCCCCTTTTAGCTGACGCAGGATCAACTTGAGGCAGCGTTGCCCCACCTCTTTAAGGCAACGCAATGGATGCCTTGATTGGTAGAGACTGGCGCAATGCGTGATTGAGGGCGGCGAACCCTATGATTTTTATCAACCGATCCATTCAAGAGTGGTTTCCCTGACCGGAAGACCCGTTTGATGTGGACGGTTTTGGGTATTGACCTGTCCTGTGATTTGTAACGAGAAGAAGAAAAATGAATCTTGCAAGGACTTTTTATGTTGAAACTGACTTATACCTCGACGGGTGTTACTTTAGAGCGCTCTTGTGAATCCCTTGAGGCTGCGATTCGCAGACGGGTGTTGCTGGGGCTGCGTTTGGGTGAGCCTCTCGGCTTGGAGCCAACTTCGGTTTCTTTGTTGGCAGATGCATCTCTGTCGGCGTTGAAGGGGTTGATGGGGGCGATCGCCCAGACCCAAAGCCCCACATTGCGACTCACGCCACGGGGTGGGAACGAGGTTGAACTCCAGCTGCAGGGATATTGGTTGGCTCAACCGGAACCGCCGGGAGAGGGTATTTTCTTTATGCATCTGGACCCTGCCATCGAACCGCATTTTGTGAATATGTGGCAGGCCAGTCAGCAGGATGCGTCTTGCTGTTTGTAGCGATCGCTGCTATCGCGAGACATAGGGCTGGGACATCTTAAATCGTTTCCAGGATGATGCGCGTTGCACCCAGCGCTTGCATTAAAGGACTGTGGTTCCAGTCCGCCAGCAAAAACTTTTGAATTAATGCAGCTGAGCGATCGCCCACCGGATCGCCCGTCAATCCCAAATAAACACTGGCACTGTGATGGGAATCCGTGCCAATGATCTGTAAAAGGTCATCGGATCGGTCAATCAGGTTACGCGCTTGGTTTTGTAAATTGTTCCAAAGACTGACATTTCGGACATTGCTGAACGACTCAGCCACCACATCTTGCCGATGCTGAATCAATACGGCCTTGGCTCTAGCGGGTAGCGGTAAATCCTCAAACATAATGACCGGACCATAGCCAATAATACGAAGGGTTTCAGTCCATTTGGGATAGTTATCGAAAAATGCCTGAACAATATGGAGTGCAAGGGCGGTAATAATCAACCCTTGGCTATGGGCCACCACAAACACCTCCGCTCCAGAGCGAATCCCATTGGCAATTTCATAGGCTAACCGGAGGGTCGGACGGGGGGCACCCGCCGGGTAGGGACCATAGAAATAGGTTTCGAGATCATCCCAACTCATGTTGGGCAGGCTAGGCAAACGGCGGAGCACATCCAGGTCAAAAACGCCCAGGCTATTACGGGGTTGGGATGTCACCGAAAGCACATCCACATCTGGGGACAGAACTTGGTCACAGAGCGATCGCAGCAATTCCGCATACCCTTGCAAGCGTTTTCGACTCGTTGGGGTTTGATGGTTCGGCCAAAAGCGATAGAGTTCCGCCTTGCCCAACAAACTTTCAGCTAAATCAGCCTGTAGCCCTTGAGTGCTATTGTGAATCCCGACAATATCGAAGGGTTGCTCCAGCGTCAGCCACACCAACGCTTCAATATCTCTTAATTGGGTTGAAACATCGCTGGCAATGCCATTGATATGTAAAATCTGCTTGCTGCGACCCAAGGGCGGGGCTGCCCCATAGGTCAACAGACGACCATCCTGTTCTTGTTCGCTAGCAACCATGCCTTCAAAATATACCGATTGAGAGAGATGCCAAGAACCAAAGTTTATCCTAAGCTGGCTACACAGCAAGATACCCAATGCCTATCCAGGACGCCTCACCCCAGCAACACTTGAAACGGTTTTGGTTCATCTACAACAGTGACCAGCATCACCAATGAGGTGTGACACCTATCACCGTCACCCCTCAGCCCAATCGTCATACTACTAGTGACTCGGAAAACTGAGTCATCAATGGGGAACACAGTAAGCCGACAAACTTGGTTAGTTTGTCGGTTTTTTGTTGTCTATGGGATTTTTAAGCTGATATGGCCATGAATGTATAAACGACTACATATAGAGATCACCATTCCGCCGTGATAGGCATCACTGTAAGGGCTTGGCACCATTGTCATACTACAAATGACTCAGGGAACTGAGTCATCAATGGGGAACACACAACAGGCCGATAAACTGTCTCAGTTTGTCGGTTTTTTATGGCCTTTGCGATCTGTATTCATATTCGTAACAAAAGTATACATATATATTTTGGAGATTGAGGAACATTTGACCCACCATGGGGTCGGAACTCGAATGTGTTCAAAGACCAGAATCTCATTCTGTATCCCTTGAACGTCTCTTAAGTCAATTGTGCTTGTCTACAGCCCATTGGCAGTGCAATTGACCAAGAGATCTTGATTGAAGAGTTTGGAGTTTTTCCATGAAGACCAGTTCGACAACGATCTTTAGTTGCATAGCGGCAGGACTTCTGCTCTCTGCATTTAGTTCTCAAGCGTTGGCGCAAACAGAGGTGTCTCCAGATAAACCCCTATCGCCAGAAGCGCTCGAAGCATTGTGCAAAGAATCTCCATCAGATGCTCGCTGTGCTTCCAAGGAAGGGGCGATGACGCCTCAAACCCCGGCCTCCACGGAGCCAGCTCCAGCCGCCCCCACGGGTGGTGGAACGCCTGAAGGCACAGCTCCTGCACCCACGGGTACAGGTACCTCAACAACACCTGAGGGAACAACACCGGCACCTGCGGGTACCGGCACCCCAGGAATACCCGGTGTACCCACACCTTAAGACCGTTTTCAAGCGATTGGAATCGCCGCCCTAGAAGCGCAAGGCCTTGCGTCCTCAAGGGATATCGCATCCCACATTGATTATTGCTGTAGTTCAGCAATCTGCGGTATGCGGTCTGATTGACACACAGATCACAACTCCGTCGTAATAGGTGTCACTGTAGGAGTTGCGCGGAATTGACATACTACAGTTGACTCAGGGAACTGAGTCATCAATGGGGAACACACAACAAGCCGGCAAACTGTCTCAGTTTGTCGGCTTTATTTCTGACTCATGGTCTGCCCCTGACTTCTAGGCTTATTTCGCCGAATGTCAGGAACCGTCTTAGCGCATCATGCCCATGGTGTGTTTCCAGGACAATTCCTTGCGAAGAATGTCTAAGGCTCTGCGATCGCTCCCTTCAAACAAGGGACTGACCTGAGATAGCACTTGTTCCACCAGTTGCGATGCAAATAATCCCGCCGACCGCATGATATGGGAGTAATAGCAAAACTGGCTTTGCCGTTCCAGGTTGCGGTGAAAGGCATAGACCTCAGCATCGCTCATGCTGGCAACGGGAGTATTCACCGGCACCACCACCGTGGGAATCCCCTGGTACCCATAGAGGCGATCGCCCTCATAGGTCAGATTGCCAATCAAAATAGTCCAAAGCAACGTGCGCGTTTCGCGGATCAAATCGGGCGTAAAAAAGGGGTCGGGTTCACTGACAATACGCGGCCCCGTATTGAGATAGGCCGGATTAAACAGTTGGGAGTTATAGATTAACCCCACAGCCCAATGACGATCGGGGGTTTCGAGCTTCACAAAGGATCCGAACCCGTAATCGTCGGCGGTCGGCGGTCGAGAGACTTCCATCTCGTCATCAAGCTGGACAATATAGTCGCAGTGGGAATTCGATTTAACCACTTTCCCAAGTTTCATAGCAGAAGCCGTATTCCGTAGGATGTCAATTTGCCTACAGCATACAACTTGAGCTGCAACAAAGAGGACGTATTCTGCCTTGCAAAATACGTCCTCGAACGATTTAAAACCGATTTGGCCTGATATGGTCTGGATGACTTAGGACATTTCCTGGATGATGACATCGAAGTAAGGTCCAGCAACCACAGCTTCCTCATCGGACAGCAGCGCCAAACAAGCCGCCTTGAGACATCGAATGGCCTCAGCCATACCGGGCATTGGTACACCCAAAGAGTTATACATTTCCCGTGCGCCAATAAGGCCAATGGATTCAATAGGCTCTTGATCGCCGGCAACTAGCCCGTAGGTCACCAGACGAATGTACCAGCCGTAATCGCGCAAACACTGAGCACGCTCGCGACTACCGTAGGCATTTCCCCCCGGTGAAATAAAATCGGGCCGCTTTTGCCACAGTTGCTTGCTGGCTTGCTCAACAATGCGCTTTTCGTTCTCAGCGAAAGTGGTCGCAATTCGCACCCGCATTTCGCCGGTCTTAAAGAAGTCTGCGATACTATTCAACTCGCCAGCGCTGGGATACCGAAGTTCATCGTCGGCCCGGAGTACGACTTGACTGACAACACTCATAAAAATCTCCTGGGAAGTGCGGCAACCCCGTCCGCCGCTGTCTTTGCGGGGCGGAGTATGACAATATTTTTCGTGACCGTTTCATATCGACTCTTAGTTTACAGACTCGACGCAACCGAAGGAAAGACAGAAGCCCATCTGTCTCCGTAAAGCGTAATGATTCTCAACATCTTTGTACCGTTCAGGGATCCTGACGGCCATGACCGTGGGTGGGGCAAGGGGGGGCGCTGATGGAGCGATCCAGCCACCCGGTCGCTTGTTGCAGCCGACTTAAGGCTTCTTCGGGCTGATCTTTAAGGAGATAAACCAGGGCAACAGCGGTTTGTTCGAGGGCACGGGCACGGCGATTGGACTTCAGGCGATGCCAGTTGTCGGGGGTTAAGCTCAGTTGTTGGACAAGCTGCTGAGCCAACTCAAGGGCATGGTTGGGTGTGGAGGCAGGCTGGACAGAGGCTGGAGCCGACTGGAGCGGCGTTGTGGAGGAAGTCATTCAGAGTCCTTGACGCTACCCTGCCGATCTTAGCGAAGATTCTTGCTAAAATGCCTTTAGCTGTACCTGCGGCGTTGGTGACTGCCAACAAGTTTATTGATCTATGCTTGTTTTGTACGGGAGCTGTTTGGCTTAGTGGCAGTAGACCAGGCTTAGACCTGGAAACTTTAAACTGATGCGTTCGGCACCCACCTGGTTTTAGCCAGGTCACAAACTGAGGTAAAACTGCGCTGCGGGGAAGC
>JBAVRC010000944.1:0-3520 GCA_049694615.1 Thermosynechococcaceae cyanobacterium
ACTTTACGGGGTCTACCTCGCTTACCATTGTGGAAGACTTCATGACAAATATCGAAGAGCAATTGACTAAGTAGGTTGGCCTAGATAAACCGAACTTTCACAAGGAGGGCACAGTTGACCCAAACCCATATAGGTCAGGCATTTCATCCCATTTAGGATAGTTCGGCTTTTCAACCCGCACCTACTTACCTTGGAAAAGGTAAAAGGTGCTGTCCAAAGTAGACAGCACCTTTTTTTAACTAAAATCTATGGGCGGTGAGGGACTCGAACCCCCGACATTCTCGGTGTAAGCGAGACGCTCTACCAACTGAGCTAACCGCCCTTGCGCATTCTTTCACGCGAGTCGTATTCTAACAAACAATCCCCTAATTTGGATACTGTTTCAAATCCAGTCGTGCATTGATGCCCAGCGGAGCCACCCACGATCGCATTACCATCATGGGCTTGCCCCTCGTCGGCGGCATCGCCTTACTTGCTACCCATAGCCCTAGCATTGCCCTCACCATGGCCAGCAGCTTTTTATTTAGCGGTTTGATGTTTGGGCCAGATCTGGACATCTATTCCGTGCAGTACAAACGTTGGGGGCTGTTCCGTTGGATATGGCGACCCTACCAAAACGCAATCCGGCATCGATCTTGGCTGTCCCACGGCCCCATTGTCGGCACCGCCATCCGGCTGTTGTACTTGGGCAGTTGGGTTGCGGTGTTAGGGGGTATTGTTCTGGGCATTGCGATCGCCAACCGTCACCCCATCGGGCAATGGGAAACGTTCGTAACTGGGGCGAAACAGTCTATTCTTCAATATGCTGGCGAATTCACAGCGCTATTGGTGGGGCTGGAATTGGGTGCCCTTAGTCATTCCCTGAGCGATCATATCGGGTCTGCCTGGAAAAAATGGCGAAAAGGCAAACGGTCCCCCCAATCGCGGAAAACACGCCGTTAGACCCTTCTCGCCAAAAAGGTGCGGTACGATAAGTGGATTAAGAATTGACCCGTCCTAATCGATACAACGCTATGAATGTTTGGGGTGACGCAGTGGCGCTTCAGGTGATTACAGTTTCCGAGCTACTCGCACAGCCCATTGCGCTCAACAGTCCCACCTTGGTTACCTGCATTGACGGGATTGAGCCATTTCAGCAAATCGTCTATTGGTTAAAGACCCAACCCAACCCTGTTTCTGCCATTACCCTCATTTCTCCACTCAATGGAAAAACGACCCAGGTGCAAGGGATTGCCGAACTATCTGGCCTCAACGAGATAGATTTTCCACTTCAAGTCTTTGTGCCTACACCTGTGCTCCCATCGGCGATCGCCCTACAAAACCTGATCGACGTTGTCGCCCAGTTACGAAATCCCGAAGGTGGTTGCCCCTGGGATTTAGAACAAACCCCTGAAACCTTAATTCCCTACATCCTGGAAGAAGCTTACGAAACCGTCGATGCCATTCGACAGGGAAACCCCATTGAAATTGCGGAAGAATTGGGCGATTTGCTCTTACAGGTGGTGTTACAGTCCCAAATTGCCTGCGAAACGCAACAATTCTCCTTAACAGAAGTGGCCCAAGGAATTGCAAAAAAACTGATTCGACGGCATCCCCATGTATTTGGCGATGTCAAGGTCAATAGTGTGGACGATGTTCATACCAACTGGGAAAAAATTAAAGCGGCAGAAAAGGGGACTGATGCTGCTAACCCAGACATCCTCAGCCACAAACTGCGTCGATATACTCGGCGCCTACCTCCATTGATGGCAGGACTCAAGCTCTCTGAAAAAGCAGCTACGGCTGGCTTTGAATGGCCTGATATTGATGGGGTGTGGGCCAAATTCTATGAAGAACTAGCCGAATTCCAAGAGGCATTACTCAACGACACCCTAGTGGAACAAGAGGCAGAGCTAGGAGATCTTCTGTTTACGCTCGTTAATATCGCGAGATGGTGTCAACTGGACCCAGCCGCAGCGTTGCACCAAACCAACCTAAAGTTGATTGCGCGGATCCAAGCCATTGAAGCCCAGGTTGAGAAGCCTTTGACCGAATATTCCATAGAAGAGCTGGAGACCTTTTGGCAAGCGGCGAAGCGCCGCCTACGTGCCTTCAAGGGTCCCCCGACCCCTCCCGAGTCGTTAAATCAGGAGGTATAGTAATTGCAATCGAGAATGGGACTGACAACACGGGTTTACGTCCTCATTATTCTTTTCTAAACTGAACTATGCCGAACTTGTTGGGATCTCCTCATGCTTATGCTTAAAAGACCCGTGTTGATTCCATTGCTTGCGAATTAATTTTAGAAATGTACGGAGGATGTGGTGGTGATGAGACGAGGAGTGTGTGTTACAGCGGGGGCGATCGCCCTTGCTAGCTTAGCCGTGCCTGCGATGGCCAAGTCGCAAGGCAGTTTCAACGGTAACCAGGCGGATGTAACTGAGGGCCATTCAACGATAACCCCAGCGGAAGGTTCTATGTCGCCGCAGTTCCCCCAGCTGCCCACCCTGCTAGCCCAGGCCAGTCCTGATGTGGGGCAATTGGTGCAAAGTAAGTCCTGTAAAGGGTGCAATTTTAGCAACGCGAACCTCAGTGGGTTAGATCTAAGCGGTGCTAATTTGAGCGGTGCCAATCTCAGCAACGCCGATCTCAGCAACACCAACCTCACCGGGGCGGATCTGACCGGGGCCAACCTTTATATTGCTAAATTAGCGAATAGTACCCTGACCAATGCCAAGCTCGCCAACACCAACTGGACTGGCGCGAAGGCAGAGCAGGTTAACTTAAGCGGGGCAGACTTGTCAGACTCAACGTTGGGCTATGCCAACCTGACTGGGGCCAACTTGATGGGGGCAAATTTAAGTCGAGTTAGTGCAGGCGATGCTACCTTTAGCGGCGCAAATTTTAATCAAGCCAACCTGACTGGGGCCAAACTGCGCAATGCGAACTTGAGCGGCGCTACCTTTAGTCAAGCCAATCTGACGAACGCTGAATTGATTAACGCCGATTTGTCGAACGCTGACCTAAAAGAGGCCAATGTGGCTGGTGCGAATTTAGCAGGCGCTCAACTGATTCAGGCTCGCTTACCGGAAGGCACCGATGCCACGACCTTGGCAACGACCCCCCCATCGCCAACGGGTACAACCCCAGGTACGACCGATAAAACGGCTTACACCCCCACGCCTTTAGAAAAGCCTCCCATTCGCCTCTTTAACCTGGAAACCGCCAACCAGCAACCTGCTGGAGCGATTACCTTCAACTTGGGATTGCGGAACTTTCTCAATAGCCAAGGTAGGTTTGGGAAAGGGGGTGGTTTGGGTCGTCAAGTGAATCCGTTCCATTTTGATTGGGGGGTTTCAGACCGTTGGCAAGTTAGCCTGTCCGGCAATTTGTTTTCTGACAAATTGCTGCGGAATATTGGCAATAATGACGATCCGGTGACAAATGAGCCAGGAGCAGTCGAACTAAAGTATTTTTCCGGTGCGGCGGCGGTGAAATATCAGTTTCTCAAGCAAGAGAAGCTAGCCCTGAGTGTATTAGG
>JBAVRC010000945.1:0-4708 GCA_049694615.1 Thermosynechococcaceae cyanobacterium
GCCCAATTCAGCGATCGCAATTTGTAACCCTTCTCTAGAAGTGGGTTTAACCCGTCGATTCAGTTCAGTTTGTAAGGTCGGCAAAAAAAGATCGGCAGCTGCACTAATTCCGCCGCCCAGAATAACCGCTTCCGGGGCTAAGACATAAACCGTACTGGCAATGCCCGCTGCCAATTCGCGACCGTATTGCGCCCAAAAAGCGATCGCATCGGGATCTCCGGCCTGGGCTTTGGCGGCTAGGGCGTTGGGTTCTAGACCCGTCCGCCGCCGAATGGCTTGCGCCGAAACATGTTGCTCTAAAGACCCCTGGTTGCCGCTATTGCAGGGCGGGCCATTGAGATCGACGGTCACCAGCCCCAGTTCCCCAGCGGTACCATTATGTCCGACAAATAAATCGCGATTGATAAATACGGCACCACCCACCCCCGTGCCGAGGGTTAATAATATCCAATTGTTGAAGTGTCGACCTGCGCCTAGCCAAGCTTCTCCCAAGCCTGCGCAGTTGGCGTCGTTTTCGACTACCGTGGGCAGTTCCATGAGCGCTTCCAATCGATCTGCGAGGGGAATGTCAACCCAACCGGGCAGATTGATGGCCAGTTTAGCGATGCGACTGTTCACATCGGCAGGACCGGGCATCCCCACGCCTAGGGCGATCGCTTCTCGGTCTGGATCAATGGCTTTGACCGCTGCGGCGATCGCCGGAATGACGGCTTCTGGCACGGCGGGTTGGGGGGTTTCTATTCGTAAGGACTGTAAGCAACATCCGGTGCGGTCATATCGTCCCAACTTAATGGCCGTGCCGCCTAAATCCACCCCAATCACTTGTTCTGCCATATCACCTGAGCATCCATCTTTCCTCTCATAGCGCTAAATGGATCCTAAATTTGCTACGTTTTGTAACGATTTGGTCCGTTCTTTGATCCCCGGATCACTATGGAGGGGAATCGCTCCTTTGTTAGGCGAACCTTCTCGCATCTATTTTTCTTCCATCAGAGGAGTGACCCCTATGCTTTGTCTTGCCTGCCAAAATCAACCCGATTGTCTGGTGTTTCGTTTAAGTCAAGTCGATGTCGTAATTCAGGATTTACTGGAGCGTCTGCAACACTGCGATCGCCATAATCCCATCGGCAACCCTCTCCCAGCTGGGAATTGAACATTTATCCCTGAGAAAGGGTAGTGATTACATCATGATCGGGAAATAGTAAGATTTCCCACTCATACCGCTTCCAGTAGATATCGCACTTCTTGTAGGTCTCTTAAGGACACTCCATTACTTACGGACCAAAGCAACCGTTCAACAGACTCCCTAGTGCCCATTGATAGGGTCCCAGAATTTTCCACCCGCTGAAACCATCACATGTAATTTGGGTACTCTTTTAAAAGTGACCCCATTGACTGGCAATATTTCATTAATTTCTGGGAATGGGCTTTGGATCTGTATCCGCCGAGCTTGCGCTTGGCGTGTCTATCCATAGGTGGCTTGGTTTGTAGCGCGTTCTCTTAGAGCTTTTCACACGTTCATCCCTGTGGCGAAAAACTAGGGACACTACAATGCAGTGACAAAGATCACAGCTTCAGCGTGATGTGGCACATCGCAAAATATTTTTCTCTGGAAACATAATAATCATTACAAGCCAAACTACTCTAGATAAAACGGATTAAGCTTTTTAATATGACTAGCCGAACATTGCAAAGTTTTTGCACAGAAGCTAGTTGCTTAATCTTGTATCTAAAACTCTAGAGAAAATTACGGTTTGACTTATGTAATAATCTTTGGCAATCAACTTGCTCGAACGATTTGCATAGGTTATAAAGGTGTAGTGCTTAATCGGTGGAGATGGGATTATAGATTGTCCAAAATATTGGACTATTTCCCATTGTCTTTTTGTCGATCAATTAGTTGACTCAAATCATGAAAAAAATTGTATCTCTCTCTCTCGCATCAGCCTTTCTGCTAGGAGGCTTGTCTATTTATCTTGCCAAGGCAAACCCAAGCTATGGTGCTAAATCTGCCAAGTATGTGACGACCAAAGAGGCGGTTCCTGGGAGCTATATCGTCGTTCTTAAAGACCAGGGCTTTGCCAGCCAAGGTAAAGCTCGTGCTCCACAAAAAGTGCGTAGTTTTGCACAGAGTCTTTTAGCTTCAAAAGTAGGCAATAGACAAATCAAGCATGTTTACTCCGCAGCGCTGAATGGCTTTTCTGTAAAGATGTCCAAAGCAGATGCGCTGAAACTAAGCCAAGATGACCGCGTAGAGTATATCTCTGAAGATGGAATCGTTAAAACAGTGGGTGATGTTTCCGTTACCGGGACTCAAACTCCGGCAACCTGGGGACTCGACCGGATTGATCAACGTGCTCTGCCCCTCAACAACCAATACAATTTCCCAAATCGGGCACCTAGTGTTCATGCATACATTATAGACACGGGCATTCTGACCACCCATCCCGATTTTGGCGGTCGGGCCACCTTTGGAATCAATACAACCGGCGATGGGATCAATGATGACTGCAATGGCCATGGCACCCACGTCGCTGGGACGACCGGCAGTACAACCTATGGTGTTGCCAAGAAAGTCAAACTGGTGTCCGTCAAGGTTTTAGGTTGCAGCGGTTCGGGTACATGGTCTGGCGTCATTGCTGGGGTTGATTGGGTAACTGCTAATCATATCAGCCCAGCCGTAGCTAATATGAGCTTGGGAGGGGGAGGCAATGCTCCCGTAGACACAGCAGTGCAAAATTCGATCGCTAGCGGTGTAACCTATGCCGTTGCAGCCGGCAATTCTAACAGTGATGCTAGCTTCTTTTCTCCAGCTCGTGTCCCTCAGGCGATTACTGTTGGGGCAACCACCATTACCGACCAGCGCTCTTCGTTCTCCAACTTTGGTGCACTTCTCGATATTTTTGCACCCGGTTCTAGCATCACCTCTACCTGGCTGGGTAACAGCACGAATACGATTAGTGGGACTTCGATGGCTTCACCTCATGTGGCAGGTGCAGCAGCCCTGTACTTGCAGAAGAACCCAACGGCAACTCCAGCGGCTGTAGCAACGGCCCTCATCAATAAGTCCACCAAGGGTGTGGTGATTGACCCGCAGGGTTCTCCCAATCGCTTACTGTTCCGTTAGCGATTAGGGCCTCAATTCAAAATTTGCACCTTGGGGCACGTTTACGATGTGCCCCAAGGTGCAAATGTTTTTAGCAAAGGGTTATTCAGTTATAAATCCGCTATACTGGCATCGACTTTGGACCAGGTGCTGCCCTCGTGAACCTTCGCCGCCTTATTCCTTTCCTCGATCCCTCAGTTGAGCAATGGGCCACAGAAGCCCGATTTCTCAATTGGATCACGTTTATATGGCTATTTATCGGGCTAGCAGTCCTCTATTCGGCATCCTTCCATAGTGGTTTAGTCGAATCAAACGATGGACTGTATTACTTTAAGCGCCAACTTCTCGGCGTCCTGTTTGGATTAGTTGGCTTTTCCCTCGCTGTGCGGCTACCCCTCAAACGTCTTTTGATGGCTGCACCTATTCTTTTTTTTATTGTCTTAGGTCTCATTTTTGCCACCCGCTTGCCCGGTATTGGCAGCACGGTGAACGGAGCCACGCGCTGGATTCAAGTGGGTCCGTTTCCGTTGCAACCCTCGGAAATCATGAAGCCCATTTTGATTTTGCAAAGCGCTCAGATTTTTGCGCGGTGGACGCGTCTAACGGTGCAAGAGCGATCGCTCTGGCTGGGGTTATTTGCCATCACCTTGCTGGGTATTCTGATTCAACCCAACTTGAGTACCACAGCCTTATACGGTATTGCACTCTGGCTTGTTGCTTTAGCGGCTGGACTTCCCTACTGGCAACTGGGGGGAACGGCTATTGGCGGCATAATGGTGGCCGCACTAAGCATTAGCTTTGCCGACTATCAACGCCGACGGGTCATGTCGTTCCTGAATCCTTGGGCCGATCCCATGCAAGATGGATATCAATTGATTCAAAGTCTATTGGCTGTTGGTTCCGGTGGCTTCTGGGGAACGGGGTTTGGCCAATCGCAACAAAAGCTATCCTATCTGCCTTTTCAACACACGGACTTCATTTTTTCCATCTATAGCGAAGAATTCGGCCTAGTCGGCAGTTTCTTCTTGATTCTGATGTTAATGGTCTATAGCCTATTGGCCCTCCGAGTGGCTCTCAAAACCCAACACCCCATCTACCGCCTCATTGCCATTGGGGCGATGGTGTTCATGGTGGGGCAATCTTTTTTGCATATTGGAGTCGCTATTGGGATCTTGCCCACGACGGGACTCCCCTTACCGATGTTTAGCTATGGCAGCAACTCCATGATCGCTAGCTTGTTTACGGCTGGGTTGCTGATTCGGGTGGCTCGTGAAAGTCAGGAAACGAGTATTGTGCCGTTGCCGCAACGTACTCGGTAGAATTGAAACAGACGCTGACCAATACGGGCTATACCATCGCCGATGGGCATCTTTGAATCGCTACAACTTTATCTGTATGACTTGGCACAATGGGCCGATGGCTTGGTCGTTCAGCAACTGAGCCATGTGAGCGTTCTCAGCCTGGGACTTTTATTTGCCGCTGGATTGCTGACCAGCTTAACGCCCTGTACCTTGTCGATGTTACCCATCACCATCGGTTATATCGGCGGTTATGAAGCCAAAAGTCGTTGGCAGGGAACGGTTCAATCCCTTTGGTTTGCCT
>JBAVRC010000946.1:0-11082 GCA_049694615.1 Thermosynechococcaceae cyanobacterium
GTGTGCAAGTGGTTCGTCCCTTTACCGAAGAATACAAACTCACCAGCGGCAAGTCGGTGGTGGTCATTGGCGAAGGGCGTCTGGTAAACTTGGCGGCGGCAGAAGGCCATCCCAGTGCAGTGATGGACATGAGCTTTGCCAACCAAGCCCTATCGGCGGAGTACCTGGTCAAAAGCCAAGGGCAACTGAGTCCTGGCGTTTATCCGGTTCCGGTCAATCTGGATAAGGAAATTGCCCGTCTGAAGTTGCAAGCGATGGGCTTTACCATCGATGCCCTGACATCTGAGCAAATCGAATATATTAATTCCTGGACTTCGGGCACCTAAGTTTCGAGGACTACAGGTCCAATCAAAAAGCGGCGTATCGCGTTTTAGGGCGCGGTGCGCCTTTTTCATATAGGGATGGCGATCGATTGGGGGTGCGCCAACCGGAAACTATTGCTACACTTTTTAGAATCTCAATGAACTGTAATAAAACTACGGGTTTAGTTGCAGTTCGCTGTTCCATCATTTGGTCGGGATTCCTATGACAGACAGTTCGGTTCGCGCATCAATGGGCATTACAGACGTTTCTACCACAGCGGTTGAGTCAAGAATCGGTAAGCCATCCAAGGACTTCATGACCACAGAAAGCATCCCGTTCACCGCCTATAGCCCTACAGCAACCCCTGTCTTCACCGATGATGTCCGCTTTGCCCAACGTCATATTGGACCCAACGCCACGGATATTCAGGCTATGCTGATTGCGGTTGGCCTGTCCTCCTTATCAGAATTGACGGACCAAGCCGTCCCCGCAGCCATTCGCCTCAACACCCCTCTGTCCCTGCAAGCCGCCCTCAGCGAAACAGAAGCCCTCCAGTCCTTAAAGGCGATCGCCGCCCAAAACCAAGTTTTTCGGTCCTACATCGGGTTAGGCTATGCTGGATGCATTACACCACCTGTGATTCAGCGCAATATCCTGGAAAATCCGGGTTGGTATACCCAATACACCCCCTACCAAGCTGAAATCGCCCAAGGTCGTTTAGAAGCCCTACTCAACTTCCAAACCCTGATCCTGGATTTGACCGGGATGGAAATTGCCAACGCTTCCCTGTTGGATGAAGGCACTGCTGCTGCTGAAGCCATGGCCATGAGCTTCAACCTCCAGAAAAAAGCAGAGTCCACCACCTTTTTTATTGCCGATACCTGCCACCCTCAAACCATCGAAGTAGTGCGGACCCGCGCCCTGCCCCTTGGTATTACCGTCATTGTCGGCAACTACCAAAACTACGACTTTGCGGCCCACCCAACCTTTGGCGCTCTCCTGCAATACCCCGCCACCGATGGGTCCCTGCAAGACTATCGCGCCTTTATTCAGAACGCTCACCAATCCGGCGCAATGGTCACCGTCGCCGCTGATTTGCTGAGCCTCACCCTTCTCACCCCGCCCGGTGAATTTGGAGCCGATATTGTCGTGGGCAATAGCCAACGCTTTGGGGTTCCATTCGGTTTCGGTGGTCCCCATGCCGCCTTTTTTGCCACCCAAGATGCGTTTAAGCGCCAAATGCCGGGACGGATCGTGGGCCTCTCCCGCGATGCCCAAGGCAAACCCGCCCTGCGTCTGGCCTTACAAACCCGAGAACAACACATTCGCCGAGATAAAGCCACCAGTAACATTTGTACCGCCCAAGTGCTTCTGGCCGTCATGGCCAGCATGTATGCGGTCTACCATGGCCCGGAGGGACTCAAACGCATCGCCCAACGCATTCATCGCCTCACCGGTTTGCTCGCTGCTGGACTGGAACAGTTGGGCTATACCCTGGTCTCTGAGCACTTCTTCGATACCCTTCAGGTGCAGTTAGGACAAACCCCACTGGCTGACTTACAAGGGCGATCGCAAGCGGCCCGGATCAATTTCCGGGTTGTCGATGACCAGACCGTCGGGATTGCCCTGGATGAAACCGTTTCGCTGCAAGATGTGCAGGATATTTGGGCCGTGTTTGCCGGCGATCGCCCCCTTCCCTTTGATCTGGAAGAACTGGCCGTCGATCTCGACACTGACCTTCCGGCCCCCTTTGCACGGACGAGTCCCTACCTCACCCATCCCGTCTTTAACCAGTACCACTCCGAAACCGAACTGCTGCGTTACATGCAACGGTTGCAGACCAAGGATCTTTCCCTGGCCCATTCCATGATTCCCTTGGGCTCCTGCACCATGAAGCTTAACGCCACCGCAGAGATGATTCCCGTCACCTGGCCCGAATTTGGCCAAATCCATCCCTTCGCACCACCAGAGCAAACCCAAGGGTATCGAATTCTGTTCCAGCAACTAGAAACCATGCTGGCGGAAATTACCGGGTTCGATGGTATTTCCCTGCAACCCAACGCCGGATCCCAAGGCGAATATGCCGGACTCCTGGTCATTCGCGGTTATCACGCGCAGCGCGGCGAAGGCCACCGCACCGTCTGCCTCATTCCCGACTCGGCCCATGGGACTAATCCCGCCAGTGCCGTCATGGCAGGCATGAAAGTGGTGGTGGTGGCCTGCGATATGGACGGCAACATCGACCTGGTGGATTTGACCCGCAAGGCGACCGAACACAGCGCCAATTTAGCTGCCTTGATGGTAACCTATCCCTCCACCCACGGCGTCTTTGAAACCGGCATCCGGGAAATCTGCGACGTTATTCATGCCCATGGCGGACAGGTCTACATGGACGGGGCCAACATGAATGCCCAAGTAGGGCTGTGTCGCCCCGCCGACTTTGGAGCCGATGTGTGTCACCTGAATTTGCACAAAACCTTCTGTATTCCCCACGGCGGCGGTGGTCCCGGCATGGGACCCATTGGGGTGAAAGCGCACCTCGTCCCCTTTCTGCCCAATCACCCCGTGATTGAGATGGGCGGCAGGGGCGGTCCCATTTCCGCCGCCCCTTGGGGCAGCGCCAGCATTCTGCCGATTTCCTGGATGTACATCGCCATGATGGGCCCAGACGGTCTCACCGCCGCCACCCAAGTGGCTATCTTGAATGCAAACTATATGGCTCAGCGTCTGGAAGCCTACTACCCTGTCCTGTACAAAGGCACTTCTGGGTGGGTGGCCCATGAATGTATTTTGGACCTGCGCCATCTGAAAAAGACCGCTGGCATCGAAGTAGAGGATATTGCCAAGCGCCTCATGGACTACGGGTTTCATGCGCCGACGGTCTCCTGGCCCGTTCCTGGCACCCTCATGATTGAACCGACTGAAAGCGAGTCCAAGGCGGAACTTGACCGCTTCTGCGAAGCCATGATTGCCATCCGGGCCGAAATTGCCGAAATTGAAGCGGGCATCGCCGACCCTGAGGACAATGTGCTCAAGTCTGCCCCCCATACGGCTGAGGCCGTAACTGCCGACGAATGGTCCCATCCTTACTCGCGGCAACGGGCCGCTTATCCAGCCCCCTGGACCCGCGATCATAAATTCTGGCCCGCTGTAGGACGCATCAACAATGCCTATGGCGATCGCAATCTAGTGTGCAGTTGTTTACCCCTGGATGCCTATGCCGACTAGCAAACTTTCGCTGGAGCGATCGCCCTACAGTCCCAACCAACTGCGATAGGTCGCAATGAGTTGGGTGCCGTAAAAGGCCGCGATCGCGCCCCCCAAGGCTAAATAAGGTCCAAAAGGGATGGCTTGTCTGCGGCCTATACGCCCCAAGGCCATCCCACCCAGACCGATAATGCTCCCGACCAAGCAAGCCAGAAAGGCACTCACTAACATCAAGGGCCAACCCAGCCACGCCCCAATCAACGCGGCTAATTTTGGATCGCCGCCACCCATCGCGTCCTGTTGAAAGACCCAGCCGCCAACGATGCGAATGAGGTCGAAGATCCACAACCCAATCACGGAGGCCACAAAGGCACCGATCATCCCCTTGAGGGTTGCACTCCAGGTGGGGGTTTGGCTAAAGGCGATCGCGCCCTGAAAAATCCAGCCCGCAATCACCCCCGACTGGGTTAGCGGGTTTGGCAAAATCATCAGATCTAAGTCGATCATGGTCAGGGCTAACAGCCAACTTAAAAACAGACAATAGCCGAGGGTTTGTAGCGACCACCCAAAGGCCAAGTAAGTCAGAACAAATAAAAGAGCCGTTACAGTTTCTATGGCCGGATAGCGTGCCGATATGGGTTTATGGCAATACCGACAACGCCCCTTAAGCCACAGCCATCCCAGAATTGGCACATTATCGTAAGGCTTCAAGGGTGTCTCGCACTGGGGACAACGCGAGGGCGGGTGCAGCAAGGACAGTTCCGCTGGAATCCGATAAATCACCACATTTAAGAAGCTGCCGACCGATGCGCCAAAGCAAAAAACAATGACCCCGTAAAACCAAAGTTCAGGCGAATCCATGCATGTTTCCCTACGGCAGTCTGTATCCGTGCCGATCCAAGCGTCAGGCGAACTTAAATGCTTCTAACAAGACTATCCTACTGCACCTGCGTTGCAAGGCAGCATCCACGCAGCTCAGGGATAGCGGTTATCGATCCAAATCCAAATCCAGCATTTCGATCTCTTTCATGGGCACAAAACATTCATGGGGCAACAAAATCGGTTGACCGGAAAAAATGAGTTGTCCTCGGTAGGTGTACCGATCAATGGCGACACCCAAAGGCCGTTGCTGACTACCATGGGTATCGATATAAGCCTGATAAATACTGCGAGCAGCCCTCAAAATAACCGGACTGAGGGCTATTGGCTCTAGATCAAAGCTATCTGGGCTTTGATCAGTTGGTTGCGGCACGTAAATCACTCCCACACCTCTAGCGGTAATACCTGTACGTTGTATCAAGAAAACTCCCATAGAGCAAGCCTATTTTTTCGGCTCACAAGGTCAACGTTATGCTGTAAGGCTTAGACGCATTTTAAGGACAACCGACCCAGCCCGGGTCCAAGGACAAATTCAGGCGATCGCCCCAAATCTCAGAACTGATCGACAACAGATGCCTAAGGATTAGTGTCTTGTTCTTGACACATAGAGACAGGAGACATGGATCGGTTCCGGCGCTTGACCGCTCATCGGCATCGCATCCCTTTGAGACGCTTCCCAAGCTTCATGCATCGCTTGTAGAACTAAGTCTCTTGGCATCTCCTGCAACCACTGCCGTTGATGAAATCTTAGACTAGCAACCAGTTCCCTCAGCAACATCCGGTTATCGCTGAGGCGACCATAGTCAAAGTACCTACTCATGATTTGCGCCAACCTCCAAGCAAGGCAACGAACCAATGTGTTCATCAAACCATCCGTCCCATGGGGGCAACAGCGTAAAACCACCCGATTTTGAGGCATTTGAGCGACTGTTTCCCACGTAGATCTACGACGGCTGTGTTGCGGAATCTACTGAAACGCTGTACCGATCGGCAGCAATGGGGGCTTGAAATGCCCATCTAGACAAGTGTTTAGGTTTATCAATATTTCATGACAACAGTTTGATCACCCTTGCGTATGCAGGAGTTGCAGGAGTTGTTGAGCTTCTTCCCGACAGAAATGTCCGGTGGATTTGCACGGAATCGACAGCAAAATCCGATCAAAATGCTGTAGCGAACGACAAGGCACCGCAAGAGTCACTTCCAGGGGATGTTCGCTCACAATCAAGGTAAAGGGGCCGCTTTGATATTCCTGTTGGGTTGGACAGATCAACTTCAAGGGCGCAAAACAATAGCGCTGCAGAATGTATGCTGCATCCGCAAAGGTAATTTCTAAATCTCCGGTGCGATGACGGGGCGGCGGAGGCGTTGAGGTCGTTGATCGCGGGGTTCGATTTTGTGCGGAGCGCTTGGGGGAATCATTGGGCTGCGGCGATCGCCCTGGATTCGTCGGAGGTGGGCGTCGGTACCATTGCTGAAGGGTTTCGTAAGCTTGATTAAACTGCTTGAGTTTTTCTTCCGCCTTTTTTTGGAGACGCGGGTTATGGGCGAACCGATCTGGATGCCAAACAGACACCAGATCTTTGTAAGCTTGCTTAACCTCGTCTAGGGAAGCAGGCAGACGAAGATCCAAGACTTGTAAATGTGTCTCGACCTGTCCCATTGTGCAACCTAGTGACAGTTGGTCCCTTGAAACAGATCCTAGAGAGCGGGCTGCCTTGAAATCAAGGCTATTTCATTAATTTACGCGTACTTCTTTCTAAGAAACAATACGGAAAATGTCGTTTTGTTAAATGCCTGGACAGGTTACGAGTCTAGCTGAGTCGGCATTGTATTAAACTCCATTCCGTTAGAATGAACTCGTCGGCCCCAGGGACTAGTTAGACAAGGTAATTCCAGGATAGAATGTACGGTAAAGTCGTACGTCTGGAGCTTATCCCCAATGGATACGGTGAGCGTCAACAAATTTAGAGACACGTTGAAAGACTGTGTTGAGAAAGTTATCAGTCAACATAACCCTCTTAAGGTTACTCGACGCAACGGGAAAGATTTCGTCGTGGTTAGTGCTGAGGACTGGGATCAAGAGCAAGAAACCCTACATGTGCTGCAAAATAGTAACTTAATGAGGCAAGTTGCCAATTCAATGGCTACTCATACCCAGAAACAAGGCTATTCACCAACACATGAGGAACTCGATGAGATCCTTGGTGTTTGAAGGAGATACCTGGAATGCATATGAGCAGTTGCGTCAGAGCGACAAAAAACTACACGAAAATCTTTGTAAAATTCTCAAAGAAATGCTGAGAGGAGATCCAAAATTAGGGATCGGCAAACCTGAGCCTCTGAAACACAATTTATCTGGTTTTTGGTCTCGTAGACTATCACAAAGGGATCGAATCATCTATAAGTTTGATAGTGACTATATTTATGTATTTGCAATTGGTGGTCACTATGATCAACTTAGATAGGTCTAGGTTAATAGCCACCAATGGTACTGACCCTTGCCAGGTTAGCGCGAACCAAACCCAGCCCAATTGCCCCCAATAGGATCAACACGATTAGCCAACTCCAAGGCAAAATGGACAACCATTTTAGTTTGTGAACGGTTGCATCGACGATCCCAATTCCGATGATGGTCAGTACACTCAAACTCAACTGGGTTAATCCCAAGGCGATGCGATCGCCCCCAGACGCATGACGGGTTGCAAGCCAAGATCCCAAGGCACCTGTGAGAAATAAACTGCTGTACAACTGACTATGAAAGACATCTAGGGGCCAGGGCCAAAGAGAAGCCGCCTGTTGGGGCAGGAGCACCAAGGCGATGCCAAAGCTGCCCAATAGTAGGGCTTGAATACGTAAGATACGGGTCCAAAGGCCAGACATCTTTTTTCGTCTTTGCCGCTGGAACTGGCCCCACAGTTTGACCAGGTAGTAAAGAGATCCCAGGCTATCCAACGCATAAAGTCCAAACCAGATACGCGGAGAGATTCGCTGGGGATAAAAGGATCCGTCTCCGACATGGGCAATGGAAACCAACAACATGCAAGTTGTAAACGCCCAAAACATGGGCAAAACCGTTCGCAAGGGCGTTTGACGGGGCCGCAGAAGACAGAGAACCAAAGGGATCTGGGCGCTGAAATACAGCGCACCCAAAAAGCGGGCGTTGAAGGGGGTCAGGGTCCAGGGCCAATAGCGTTGGGCCAGATTGGGGAAAAATAACAATGAGCCGCCGACGCCAAAGAGCAAGCAGACCGAAATCAGGATCAGGATCCGCAGACCTTGGGGCACCCGCAAACTGACAAAAGTAAGTGAGTGTTTTGTTTTGTGGGACACCATAGCTGTCTCCCTCAGTGGAAATGATAGTGACTTGTGCCAATGTAAGCATTTACCACACTGTAGGGCAACTAAGGTTTCAGCAACGAATCCTACGCAACGGGTTGTTCAATCGCCCCTAAGGTCTTTAAGGTTTCCTTTTGGGCTTCCATTAAGCCCGTTGCGCCGAACAGGTTGAGTCCTTCATACAGCCGTTGAGGTTGAAGATGCGCCAGACACTGACCCGATACCGCATCCCAAATCCGACAGGATCCATCTTGACTGCTACTGGCTAATTGCTGACCATCGGGGCTAAAGGCCACGGACCAGATCCACCCAGTATGTCCAGCTAACGGCTGAAGCCACTGCGCTTGGTCAAAGTTCCAGCGGCGGAGGAATGGGTCATTGCAGCCCAAGGCTAGGGTCTGGCCGTCTGGGCTGATCGCCAAGGACCAGATGCGGCGTTCTGGGACCGGTACGGTGGCGAGCACGGTCCAGGTCTCGGTTTGCCAAATCTTGCAGCAGCCCTCTTCTCCCCCGGTGATGAGCCAAGGTTGATGAGGATGAAAGGCCACGGATAGGACGCCGCCTGTGTGGTCTTCGAGCGTCGCTTGACAGGCTCCGGTTTTAACTTGCCAAATTTTGACGGTGCGATCGCCACTGCCGCTGGCCAAAAAACGACCGTCTGGGCTAAAGGCCACACTCCAAACCCGACTGGCATGGCCGCTCAGGGTCCATAAACAAGCTCCAGTTTCAACTTGCCAAATTTTGACGGTGCGATCGCCACTGCCGCTGGCCAAAAAACGACCGTCTGGACTTAAGCTAACGGCCCACACCCGACTTTCGTGACCCCGTAAGGTTTGGCGCAGTTGCCCGGTGGCCAAATCCCAGAGCCGGATGGTTTTATCCTCGCCGCCGCTGGCCAAGGTTAACCCGGTCTTATCCACGGCCACAAACCAGACTTGATGTTGGTGTCCTGGGAGGATCTGAGCAGCATGGTCTTGAAGATCCCAAAGCCGCAGGTATCCATCCTCGTGGGCGCTGGCGAGTCGCAAGGGAAAGGTGCGCTCCCCTTGTTTGCCGGGAGGGACAAAGACCACTTCGCAGGCCCAGTTGGTGTGCCCCTGCCAGGTCATTAACCCCTGTGCCGATTGCGTAGCCCAGATCCGCACCGTGCGATCGTCGCTGGCACTGACCATGCGATCGCCGTCCGAACTGTACTGTACTGACCACAGAGGTCCATTGTGCCCCTCCAAACTGCGGTGACAGTGCCCCGTATTCGCCATCCAAATGTTCAGTCGGGACTGCTCGCCGCCGCTGATTACATATTGACCGCAAGGACTTACATCTAGGGACCAAATCCGGCCTTGAAACGTGGGCCATTGACGGATGGGTGCGGACTGACCCACTTGCCAAACCTCAATCATCCCCTGATCGCTACCGCTGAAAACCGTTTGACCATCGGGATGGTAGGCTACAGCCCAGATTTGACCTGAGGTTGAGGTCCAGGTATCGAGACAGGTTCCGGTATTGAGATCCCAGCGCCGTAGGGTTTGATCTTCTCCGCCGCTGACCGCTTCTTGTCCGTCGGGCCGGATGGCTAAGGCCGTCACATTGCCCTGATGTTGGCTGAGGGTGTGTCGGCATTGTTCGGTCTGTAAAGCCCAGATCTTTAAGGTGCCATCGCCACTGGCACTGATCGCCGTTCGATTGTCCGGGCTGCAAGCAACCCGCCAAATGCGTGCGGTATGACCCGCTAAGGTTTGTTTGCTATCGCCTGTGGCACTGTCCCAAACCCGCAGGTTTTGATCTTCACTGGCACTGACAATGGACTGTCCATCAGGGGTCCAGGCGACATGCCAGACCCAACTGCGATGGCCCTGCATCAACCGCAATTGACGGCCATTGTCCGTGTCCCATAACCGCAGGTCGCCATCTTCATGGCCTGTGACCAGCCATTGTCCCCTAGGACTCAATGCGGCACAGCGCACACCGCCAAAGGCATTGGCAAATCGGGTGCCGGATAGATCGCAATGGGCCAAGTTAACCCCTTGCAGGGGAACCGATTCCAGATTGAGTTTGCCCAAAGCTAAGCCCGATAAATCGTACCCCTGTAGGGAGATGCCTTTTTCAATGCACAGATTTAGCACATTGCTGACTGCGGCACTGGCTGGAGGCAATGCCGGTAGTTGTTGCAGGGTGTGGAGCAGATGGCGCAAATGGGTTTCCTGGTCGGCAAGGGCAGGAAAGTCTTCGGCCAAGCGCTCCAGAATGGGTCGTAAAATGGCTTGCTGTTGCGATCGCAGCAAATAGTCCTTGTGGTTGAGATTCAGGAAGGCACAGCGATGGAGCAGATTCAATGGCCCTTGGATTAATTCCTGACTAACGGTTTCAACAAAGGTCTGGGTTACAAACTCAGAGACCACAGGTTGCAATCGGAAGACCATCGTTTCGCCACGGGTCTTTTTTTCCACCAGCGATCGCCGCAGGAGGGCGTTCATGGTTTCGATGAGTTTGCTTTTCACGGGTTTGTGTAAAATCCGAGATTGCAACATTGGCAAGGTGCAATCGTCCCGTTCGAGGGCCAGATGATCCATCACCAGTCGTTCCGCCGCACTCAGCCGCTGCCACTGTTCTTGCAAGAGGGCGGTTAAGCTGTCGTCAAAAACAATCGAACTCTCGCTTAAAAAGGGGTTCAGGCGACCGGCAAACAAGTCTGCAACCACCGTTGCAGCAAGCTGGAGCGCTAAGGGATTGCCACCATACCGATCAACAAACTGCTGCCAGTCGTCGTTTGTGCCGATTAAGGCGGTTTTGGTGGCCAACAGGGTTTGGCTCTCGGGAACCGTCATCCCAGACAGTCGGAGCGATCGCACGGGGCGTTGCGGGCCTTCTAACACGATCCATTCTTTGGGTTTTTCGCGACTGGTCAGGAGGATACAACTGGCGTGTGGGGTATCGCCCAAGGCCCGGAAGAGGTCGCCGTAGTCCCTATAGTCGGAACGGTAGTCCCCGGTGGTTTGGCCCGGTTCGAGTAGGGTTTCGGCGTGGTCCAAAACCATTAAACAGCGCTGTTGGCGCAACTGTTGGACTAAACGCTGCAGGTTGTCGTCCCAGTCAGCAGGTGCATTGGCTTGGGTCCCCCCGCCCAGGGTTTGGAGCAAGTCTTGCAAGAGGCGGTTAGCAGCGGGACCCTGTTTGAGCGATCGCCATAGGACGCGCTGGAAGTGGGGGCGTAATTGTTCAGCTAACTGAGCCGCTAGCATGGTTTTGCCGACGCCGCCCATGCCCAGCAGGGCAACCAGGCGACATCCGTCTTGGCCAATCCATTGGCGTAGTTTCGCGAGTTCCGGCGATCGCCCGACGAAGGTTGCTGTATCGACG
>JBAVRC010000947.1:0-3380 GCA_049694615.1 Thermosynechococcaceae cyanobacterium
GCCTTACTCGGAGCTACCTTTTTCTTCTTGGGCAAAACCTTGATCGCCAATTGGCAAGAGGTCAAAGCCCTGGAACTGCAACCCCAAGCTTGGCTTTATGGGTCTGGCGCGCTAGCCATTGCGATCGCAGCGCAGGTTTGGATTGCGATCATCTGGGGCTGGATTTTAGAGACCTTACAAAACCCTGTTCCCCGCTGTTGGAGCATTGCCACCTCCCTCAAATATGCGCCCGCCAAGTACATCCCCGGCAATATTTGGCACATGGTCGGTCGCTTCCGGGCGGCCCAAGACAAAGGCATCGGGTTGGAGTCGGTCACCCTGAGCCTGTTGCTAGAACCCCTACTCATCATCGGCGGTGCCTTGGTTCTGGCCCTCCTGAATCGCGCCTACCCCGGTCCCAAACTGCTGGTGCTGGGCAGTATTCTCATCGGTCTGCATCCTTGGGGCATTAACCAACTCTGGCGCGGCTACCGTAAATTTCAAGGTAAAACCGCCGACGATACAGGGATGCAGCGCTACCCCCTCCGGGAGTTAGCCGGAGCCACCGCCTTTATGTTGCTACGCAGTCTGACCTTCCTCTGTGCCATCCTAGCCTTTACGCCACTGCCCTGGGAGGCGATTCCGTCTTTAGTGGGCGGATTTAGCTTGGCCTGGGTGCTGAGTTTGGTCACCCCTGTCCCCGCTGGATTGGGTGTCTTTGAAGCCTCGGCGATCGCCATGCTGGATGGATATTTCTCTGCGGCTGTGTTGTTAGGGGCCGTGGCCTTATATCGGTTGGTGAGCATTTTGGCTGAAGCGATTGGGGCGGGTCTTGCCTATGGTTTCAAAGAAGCACCCTCTGCCCCTGTCGCAGAAATCACACCAGAACCCGAGCAAGTTGCACTGGGTTAAATATCTTTTTGGGTCGATATATCCTATGGCCGTTCTCGCCTGACGGCGATAGGTTCGGCGATCGCTACTTCGCGATATTTTTTAATCCATCCATCCATGGGAAGACTAAAAATAAACCCTTAGACTTCTATACGTGCAATGAAAACATGGATGAAACGCTTGGCTATTGGAGGGCTAGGAACAGTCCTAGGCTTGAGCCTTACCATAGGCGGACTCGAAACATTTGCCCATCAGGCGGAACGACCGCTTAATGCTAAAGCCGATGCCTTTCTGAAACAGTACCCCAAAACTGAATCGAATGCGATCGCCCAGAAGCTCAACCAAGCTCTCATTGAATTGAAGCTTGCCCCCGTTGAGTTATGGCCCGCGCAAATTGATATCTCATGGTCTATTGAAACAGAAATCGACGGTTATTTGTGGCAGCAATTCGAGCAAACCAGCGGTTCGCTTCAGCCATTACCGTCAGGCCTTCAAAGCTATCTCAATACCCACAGGGCGAAACTACAGCGCACTCAGGATCTGTTACTGGGGTCGGAATTGCCCATTTGGATGTTGGATGTACAAGCTGCCGCCAATGTCGAACATCTTTATCTCAATTTCAGAGGGGTTTCGCAGTTGCATCGTTTGTTTATCTTGCAAGCGATCGCTGCTGATCGTCAAAGCCAACGCACTGACCGGGAAAATGCCCTCAGCGCAGCCTGGAAACTGCAAGAGGCACTGGCACAGCACCCACTCGCAAGAACCATTACCCCTTCAATGGTTCGATCCCAATTAGGGATAATGCGCTACATGGATGGACTAGCGCCAACGTGGCAGACGCGCGCGAGCCACATTGCAAAACCCAGCCAAATGCTAGAGACTTTACAACTCAATAACTGGTTGACCTATCGCGGTATTTCAAGCTCCCAAGATCCGCAGAAGTTAATGGACATCATCGGAAGGCAGCTCTTAATTGATTTTCGATTTACACCCCCCAGCTTGTTCCGGTTGCAGAATGTGGATGTAACAGAACGGCTTGACAGCGCTTATCAAACTTTAGCCACCCAAAATCGCTGCAAGGCAGATGCATCCGATCTCGTGCTCTCGATGTCCTGGTGGAATACGTTCAAAAAAGCTTTATGGATTGGCGATTCGGCGTCAGCAGCAGAAACAATGGCCCTCATATCTGAATTCACGCAAAAAATCTTGCAACTGAAGGCGATCGCTGCTCAACGAGGTCAATGGCCCTCAACGTTAACAGATTCAACATCCAACGTTTGCGATGGGGTGCGGTGGCAATATACGACGGCAGATGATGCAATGAGTTTGAGCATGGAGAACCCACCTCCTATGAAGGAAGGCAGAACTACGGTCATCAAAGAAACTCAACTGCCCTACATTTATAGCGATCATCTATAGAATCAGGGACGCTTCAATCGTGAGCGTTATTCGTTGACAGATCGTCCGTAAGGGCTATACCCGGATAGATTTTGACTCATAATGGTGCCCTTGCGATCAAACAAAATCGTACTGACATCTAAATTGACATTGACATACTTTTGCACATAAGCCTGCGCTTTTTGGCTAATGGTTTGGGCCACAATCTTAAACACAGACTCGGCCCATTCCCATTCCGCTAACTGTTGGTAGGCCGCATCAGCAGTGGGCGCATTCAAAACGGCTTGCGCGATAGACAAGGAAACCCCTGCTTTGATCGCAGCCGCACTGAGGATTTCTAATTTAGCATCGGCAAGATGACTTGATGTATTAAAAATACCGCCAGCCAATTTAATCAATTTACCGTGATAGCCCAGTAGCAAGACGGATTGAGCGCCGAGTAGCCCTGCTTCCGCTAAAAGAACCCCAATCCAGTTACCAGTTTGCACCAGCACCGAGTCTGGAATACCCAATCGGTGCGCAACTTGCATGCCATGATGGCCCAGACAAAACACAAGATGCGGTTGATCCAAAACTTTGGTTTGTAATATCTGGCGCAGGTCTACTAAATGGGCTTCTGCGGAAAGGGGTTGGGAAATGCCACTGGTTCCTAATAACGATAGCCCTTCCAAGATGCCGAAGGCTGCATTGGAAGTGCGCTGCGCCAATTGTCGCCCCTCTGGCAAAATAATCGAGACCCTCAGGGTCTTATCGGTTGGGATCAACGGAACCAGGTTGGCTTCAAACAATTGACGGGCATATCGGTAAATGGCTGGATGGCCAGACGTGGTTTTCCCAAGGCCATCCCCCGCTTCTAAGATGAGAGCGTCCGACTGCCGGGACGATTGTCTGACCCAAGCCCATATCGGGGTGTTGCGCGTCAGATCTAAATTGTCGCCCGGATCGCTGAGGGCGATCGCCAAGGCACTGTCTGCATCGAGTCTTGCCACGTGCTGAATGGGAATCGTTGCGTCCTCCGGCAACAGATCCAGCCCAACCGTTTGGACCGATTCAGTCGGATGTTGCAAATGGAAAAAGGCCGCTTTAGCAGCTGCAACAGCAAAGACAGGTAA
>JBAVRC010000948.1:0-3186 GCA_049694615.1 Thermosynechococcaceae cyanobacterium
CATCTGGCCACAACGGGAAGCCATCAATGCCCTGATTCGAGATGCGAGTCCTCTGATTAGTCGAGATGTGCAAATTTATCTGCGCGATTGCTACGACCATGCCATTCAAGTGCTGGATATGGTTGAAACCTATCGGGAGCTAGCCTCCAGTTTAATGGATGTGTACTTATCGTCTGTGAGCAACCGGATGAACGAAATCATGAAGGTGCTGACAGTGATTTCTACGCTATTTATCCCCATTACGTTTGTGGTGGGGGTTTACGGCATGAACTTTAAGGTTATGCCAGAACTGGATTGGCGCTGGGGCTATTTGGCTGTTTGGTTGTTGATGCTATCCATTGAAGCTGTGTTAATCAACTTTTTCTGGCGGAGGGGCTGGTTTCGAGCCAATTCTTAAGTTATCGACCTAAAGCGCTGCTTTTTAATCACCGCGATCACCCCTTTTGCTCTCTCCATTTTGACATCTACGCTACCGAAAAAAGGAATTATCACCCCCCCTGTTTGAAAGTGGAAACGATTGGGCAGACTAGTCTCAATACTACAGATACCTAGGGGGAATCGATGAATACACCCTTTGATCTTTCGCTTGAGCAGCAGTTCAATTTGCGCGCATTTGCGGAGCAAGTTAAAAGCTTGTCCCATGAGCAAGCCCAAGAGTTTTTGGTTGATCTCTATCGACAAATGGTGGTCAAAGAAACCATGTACAAGGGTTTCCTAAAACAACAAATCGGTTTATAACGCCTAGACAACCGACAGCACCGACGGGTCGGTATCCGGGCTGGTCTCGGCCAACCGATTGAGGGTCTGCACAAAGCGCTGACGCCAAGCCAGCGACTCAAAATCGGCTTGCACGGCTTGCCGATCCGCCGATTTTGCAATTCGGCGCAGGGATTCAAGGTCGGTGAGCGATGGCTGTTCCCTCTCTACTCCCATCCATTTGTCCAGTTGTGGCAAAAAAGTGGGCAATTCCGGTGGACTGGATCCCCCTTCGGACGATCCAGTCGGCGAATACAGCATTGGCGGTAAACGCATCCCCTCGGATAAATACAATACAACCTCTGGCCTGTCTTTCGGGATAGGGGGCAATTCGATGGCAACGGCAGTGGCCCGGTCCTGTCGGGCCACCGTGGCGGGTTGCTGCGTGGTCAGTCCAACGGTTGCTATGGATGGAACCCGTTGGGTTGCAGGAGAGGAAATGGATTCGGTGTTGCCGACCCAATTGTCCCAGTCTGAGAGTAATTCAAATTCCTGGGCTAGGACTTGCAAGGATAGTTTCTTTTGCAGGGGTTGTTCTAAGCTTTGATGGCCCTCTGCCCATTGGCAACGGATTTCCCATAAACCGGAAGATAAGTAGGTCGATGGCAATAGCTCCAAGCACCCTTGGGCATCAGCCTGTTGCCATCGACGCTGGACAACTTCCTGGGGAATGCCATCCAGGTCGTATTCGTGCCGCAGTTGCACGTCAACGGCCACCGTTGGATGACCCACCTGGGCCAACAGACGATAGCGCCCTTCCAATATTTCCGCGCTCGACGACTCTAAAGGTAGCCAGTCGCGATCACCATCTTTCTGAATCAGAAATTGCCACTCAGCCATGTTTTTGGGTACTCACTCCACACACACTGCATCCCATTACGGTTACTTGTCCCGCCAGGATGCAAATAATCTGGTTGTACTTTATATCCTTTTTGCGGGTTTAGAAAGCAAAATCTTGGCTTTTATCTCAGAAATTTCCGCAAATAGCTGAGATTGGGTGGCAACAGACTGCTCTCCAGACCCCAACCACTTCAGTTGAACGGTCCCCTTTTGGGCTTCTTCGTCTCCCAAAATCAGGCACAGGGCGGCTCCGCTGCGATCGGCTCGTTTCATTTGTTTGCCAAAAGCGCTGCCGCTCAGGTCCAGTTCCACGGTTAGGCCGGACTGGCGCAACTGTTGGACTAAGACTAATCCTTGGGCTTCGGCGTCCAGGCCGCGTGTGGCGCAGTAAACCTCTACCTCAGCGGTTAAGGGGGTATCCTGCTGTTGCAGGAGGAGGACTAAGCGCTCTAGGCCGATGGCCCAACCCACGGCTGGGGTGGGTGGCCCGCCCAGTTCGGTGACGAGGCCGTCGTAGCGACCGCCGCCGCAGACGGTACTTTGTGCCCCTAGGTCTTCAATTTGGAATTCAAAGGCGGTATGGGTGTAGTAGTCTAGCCCCCGCACTAAGCAGGGATTGATGACGAAGGGGACATCCAAGCGCTGCAATAGATTTTTAACTTGCTCAAAGTGGACTTGGGAGGGGCCGCTCAGGTAGTCCAAGATGCTGGGTGCGGTTTTGGCGATCGCCTGGGTTTTGGGATCTTTACTATCCAAGATGCGGAGGGGGTTCCGGTGCAATCGTTCCTGGGAGTCTGGATCCAGGTCGTTGACGTGGGGTTGGAGGTAGGTGACCAGGGCATCGCGATACAGTTGGCGATCGCTTACGGTGCCCACGGAGTTGAGGCTTAAGGTCCAGTCGCGAATCCCAACGGCGCGCAGGATATCGGCAGCGAGGGCGATAACTTCGGCATCGGCACGGGGATCGGCACTGCCCAGAGTTTCTACCCCCAATTGATGAAATTGGCGCTGGCGTCCGGCTTGGGGTCGTTCGTAGCGAAACATGGGGCCAATGTACCAGAGCCGTTGGACACCGCCTTGGGCATGGAGGTTGTGTTCGATGTAGGCGCGGACGGCCCCAGCGGTTCCTTCGGGGCGTAGGGTGAGGGAGCGATCGCCGCGATCGGGGAAGGTGTACATTTCTTTGCCAACGACATCGGTGGCTTCGCCGATACCGCGTTCGAACAGTTCGGTGTGTTCAAAGAGGGGGGTGCGGATTTCGCGGTAGGCGGCACGGTGGAGGAGTTGGTGGGCGATCGTTTCGACTTGTTGCCAATAGATGACTTCGTCGGGAAGAATGTCGCGTGTACCGCGTGAGGCTTGAATGGAACCCATGATTTGTGTCTCTGTTGGCCTAGGTCATGATAGCGATTACAGGCTGTGAGTGGCGATGTCGGCACTGGCCGGTTTAGCGAAAAATTTGAGCGATGGAGGCTTTGAATCCCGGCAATAGGGGCGAAGTGAGGGTGTCCTCATTGATGAGGGTGGCGATGAGTTTGAGTTGGGCGTCTGTGCGGCGGTAGATTTCTAGGGTTTTTTGTTGCCAGTTGA
>JBAVRC010000949.1:0-3219 GCA_049694615.1 Thermosynechococcaceae cyanobacterium
CGGCGCGATAGTCCAGGTCCACCGTCGGGGGAATTTCGACCGTAGTTTCCAAGGTACCGTCTGCCCCAACAGTCAGCACCGATGGCGTTTTAGCATCGGTCTGCTGCGCAATGTAAAGGCCCGGTATTAATCCCGCCTTGCGTTGTAGGGCAACTTGCAATTCTGCCCAAGCAGGGCTGAGCGTCAGGGGTTGAGTTGAAGGATTTTTAATCCGCAACCGCTGTTCATCACGACAAACCGAAACATGCAACCCTTCAGGGTTTAAATAAACCGCCACTTCTTCCACTGCGCGCGGCTGCTGTTTAGCCTGAACCCACTGGGCCTTATCCATCTGGAATAGGCTAAGGTCAATGGACTCAAACATGAGGCGATGGCCTTCCGTGTTGGGGTGGGCTGGGTCGAAAGACACGCCCGATTTCCAACGTCCCTGCCCATCATCCAGGGCCGATAGCCAATCCAACACCGGAACATCCCAGGTCAACATCCGTTGGTGGGTGTCCTGCAATAGCCAGTAGTGTTCCGGGGAATAGTCGCCATTGGGATAAACGCCGCCCAGAATGGGTTGTGCCCCTAGGTTTCGGATCTGTTTGACGAGTTGCTGTAAACCGCTTTCAAAGCGACGTTGTACAGCCCGTCGCTCGTAGGGGGGACAGTAGGCCAGTCCCTCATTGCCTAAGGAGAGGGCAATAATCACGATATCGGGTTGTTCCGGTGCCACCACGCGGTCAAACCGATCCAAGGTCATATTCACGTTGGCACCCAAGGCCGACACATTGACCAGTTGATGGCCATGAGTTTGATTTAATATTTGTCCCAATTGCCAAGCCCAACCCTTTAACAACCAGGCGTTACACCCCAAGGCGACCGAACTGCCCGCCACCACCACTTTTAAGCCCTGTGTGCTGGGACTGTAGGCAACTTTGGCTGGTTGTTCTAAATAGCCAAAGGGCCACGGTTGTAAATAGCCAAATGCGCCATCGTCTACGACGATAGGATTGGACTCAGAACTCGGTTCCACCGGAACCCAACGATTAAGCCCCCAGGCTTCCCATACGGCGTTGCCATCGACTCCAATACGAACATACTTATAATCGATGGTTGGATCGGACGTGCCTTTAAGAGCCACGTCTGCCCACCACAGCGGATAGCGATCGCCGCTGGTCCGCAATCGTAGACTCCGTGTAATATCCCATTGGCCGAGTTCGGGTATCGAGCCAACTAAACCAATGGTTTCCCCCGCCTGCGTGTTCGCTCTAATCTGGAATCGATACATGAGATCTCCATTCATGAAGCTGGAATGAACCGTAGCATAAATTGCTCTAAGGGGCTGTTGTCGAAATTACCTTGCAAGTGGAGCGTCTCTCCGCTCACCTTTACTCGACAGATTGTTTTAGTTTCCTGCTGAAGGATAGCGACCATGAACCTGGCTCAATTGCTTTCCGAGACGGCTGCTCAATATCCTGACAAGTCTGCAGTGATCTTTGAAGAAACGGTCTGGACTTACCGTGCCTTTGATGAAGCCGTGGAACGCTATGCTGCCCTACTCTGCGCTTTAGGCATCCAGAAGGGCGATCGCGTTGCCCTCCAACTGCCGAAAAGCATGGAGTTTTTGTGGTTTCATTTTGCGATTCTATCCCTAGGGGCCGTTACTTTACCCCTGAATCCAGACTACCGCCCTGACGAAACGACCTATTTCCTGACGGATTCTGGCAGTGTGTTGTATGTGGCTGATGGCGATCGCTATCGATCCCTTGACACCGCCTTACAAAACCGCCCCGAACTCCGCGTTGTGTTGGTCGATGCCCCGGACATTGAGGGCGTGGTCCATTTAGCCGAACAATTAGAGCAAACCCCGTCGGGATTTCAGCGACCCTACCCAACCGAGGGACAAGACGTGGCCATGATTTGCTACACCTCCGGGACCACTGGCCGTTCCAAAGGTGCAATGATCAGCCATCGGAATTTAGTATCCAACCTATTGGCCCTCTCCAGCGCTTGGGAATGGACTGATAAGGATGTTCTGCTCCATGTCTTACCGCTGTTTCATGTGCATGGCTTAAATGTGGCCGTCCACGGCAGCCTTTATGCCGGGGCAACGCTCATTTTGCAAAAGAAGTTTGCCCCTAGAGCCGCATGGACCACCCTGGAAACCGCACAATGCACCCAACTGATGGCCGTCCCCACCATCTATCAGCGACTGTTACAGAGCTGGGAGACCTTTCTGCGCAAACCGAACATCAGTGCCATGCGGCTGTTTATTTCTGGGTCTGGGCCGCTGTCTGAAACCCAATTTCTCCGATTTGAGCAAGTCACCGGATTTCGGATTTTAGAACGCTACGGCATGACCGAAACGGGCATGATTGCCTCCAATCCCATCGATCCGGCTCAGCGACAGCCCAAGAGCGTCGGCTTTCCCCTGCCGGGGGTTGAAATTCGCATCGTTGGGGTGGACGGGACCGATGTTGTGCCAGGAGAGGTTGGCGAGGTTTGGATCTGGGGAGACAATGTGTTTTTGGGCTATTGGCAAATGCCGGAAAAAACCCAGGAGGCATTTGTCGATGGGTGGTTTTGCTCTGGGGATTTAGGATTTCAGGATCCGCAGGACAGTGGACGACTCTACCTGGTTGGCCGCTCCAAAGAGGTGATTATTTCAGGGGGATTGAATGTTTACCCCAAAGAAGTCGAACAAGTCTTAGAGCGTCATGATGCCGTCGTTGAGGCAGCGGTGGTTGGCTTGCCGGACGAGGATTTAGGCGAACAGGTGGCGGCGAATATAGTTCTGCGCCGAACCGCCGACGAGATCCATCCCGAACAGTTGATGGCCCATTGCAAAACCTACTTAGCGTCCTACAAATGTCCTAAATACATCATCTTCACGGCCTCTTTACCGCGTAATGCAATGGGTAAAATTCAGCGGGACCGGGTTGTAGGAGGGTTACAAATCGCTCGAACTAAAGCTCAAATCAAATGACAGTAGAGTTTGTAAAGATCTTCTGCACATTCGTCTACAGATCTTCTAGCTTCGCACCAAAGATGTATCAAAACAATACAAACTGATTGGCTTTTAGCCTTTCAAGGGAATAAATGCTGTTACAGGATGAATTCGCAGGATTTTTACTGAATTCATTGTACACCTCCTCCTCCTAACCCTTCTACCACCAGGGAAGAAGGGCTAAATCTGGCTCCCCTCCCCTCGCCCTTGATGGGCAAGAGGCCGGA
>JBAVRC010000950.1:0-5673 GCA_049694615.1 Thermosynechococcaceae cyanobacterium
GTCTTGTTTGGGTTCAGACATTTTTCGGATCAGGAAATTAAATATATATTCGCATATATTTAGTGGTATAGCAATTCTAAAGCTAGTAAAGTACAACTGATCTTTTCCAGGCAGCAATTCTAGGCACAAAGTCGTGCCACACTAGACCGATAACCGCTATAGACCATTTATTGCAACGGGAGAAGAACTCTAATTGATGTGACTCAAAAGTGGGGACCAATCAGTGGGCACTGGACAGGTCACAATCCGTTCTTCATGGGTTTGCGGATGGGTGAAGGTCAGTTGATAGGCATGGAGATAATAGCCACAGTCGCCGGGAACGGGTTCTTTTTGCCCCGCATCAACTGGATAGGGACACGGAATGCCACCGATTGGGTAGAGCGGATCCCCCAAAAGGGGATGTCCCAATGCCGCCAAGTGAATCCGAATTTGGTGGGGGCGTCCGGTGAAGATTTCGACTTCTAAGAGGGCAGTAGTTGCAGTGCGATTTAAAACACGGCCTTGACTGTGGGCAAAGCGGCCTGTGGGGGTTGCGCCATAGAGATAGCCTAAGCCGGGATAGGGTAGTTTACCAATGGGCTGCTGAATCGAGAAAGGATCGGGAATGGGTCCATTGGCGACCAGGGCACGGTAAATTTTACGAATATGGCCTTGGCGCATCTGCTGGCTCAGATGGGCACGGGCAAGGGGCGATCGCGCCAACAACATCAAGCCCGAAGTGCCCCGACCCAAGCGATGGATGGGAACGGGGGTGTCTTGGGGGTAGCGTTGTTGCAATTGTCGGAGCAGCGTATGCTCTAGAAACCCGCCACCGGGTAAGACGGGCAGTCCGGCAGGTTTATTGACCACCAGCACATCGGCATCTTCATACCAAACCGTGAAGTCCAACGGCACACTCAGTTCTTGCCAAGGGGGACGGCAATAGGTCAATTGTTGTCCTGGATGAAGCCGCCATTCTACCGATGCCATTTGGCCATCAACGAGAACCTGTCCTTGCTCAATCCGTTCCTGCCAATCCTGTTGACTAGAGTGGCGATATCGTTGGGCGTAATAGGCCAATAGGGTAATGCCAGCATCGGCTGGTCCCACCTGATCGCGATATAGCCAACCTTGATTCATACGGCCCCCAGCCAGGTACCATTGAGAGACGATGTTCATTTTAGACGGGTTTGTTATGGCTTCGGCTCCATTAACGCTCAATTTGGTTGAAGGATCGGTGACCTTTAGTTTTCATCCAGAAGCCGCTCGCAATTTACAAGTCGCGATCGCGACGTTGATGCAGCAGCTCAAAACCGTGGCCAATAAAACCCCTGGAACACGAATCGAACCCCAACCACCCATGGAATACCAGCACCGAGGGGAGATCTTTTTAGAGTGTTTTTGTAACCCCAATATTTGGCCCAGCCCCTTTGCAGCCAAAGTCCTCATTACCGTCCGGGATGAACGAATTCGCCTGACCACAGAAGCTGAATTGACCCGAGTAACGGAAGATCTCAACACCTATTTAGAACAACACGGCTAGTTGCCAGTTCTCTCCACACCGTCTGGCATGGTATCGTTTCCACGCCTCCCTCTCCTATTATTCTCTGACGAGAGAGTCATATTGCAAAACAGACTGGGCACTCTAGTCATAGCGAAGCTTGTTTCGATAACACCTCCAGCGCTGGGGAAAATTGGCTTCCTGCCAGCGTTGCGGTTGTTTGATAGGCATAAGGCGAATGATTTCAAGGACTAAACCACGAAATCATAGAGATTTACCGGGGGATCAGATGTCGAATATTCAGTCTGGGTGTCAAGAAAGACATGTTTTAGTCATTAATGATGGAAAGCGACGGGCGATCGCCTTGGATGCCGCAGCGTATTCGATTGGTCGCGATGCATCTAACGCCATTATGCTGCCCGTAGACACCATTTCCCGTCAACATGCGATGCTCCTGCGCGTGCCAGTTCCAGGGACGAAACAATATAAATATCGTGTTATTGACGGAAACTCTCAGGGCAAACCGAGTGCCAATGGCATTTTTGTAAACGGCCAAAAATGTCCGATGCACGATCTCAATAATGGCGATACGGTTCGATTTGGATTGACCGTAGAAGCCTCTTATTTGATGGTTTCCATGGGCGAAGCCGAATTTGTGAATTACCTCGAATCGATTTCTTACCAAAGCATTAAGTCAGATACCATTAATGCCAAAGAAACACTGGTTGCAGCCTGTCTGTTTGAAGATAACACGGTTGCACCCACCGTCGGTCAGACCAGCATGACCCAGACCCGTCAGCCCGGATCGCCTGCACCTTGGGCAGAAACCATGCACGAAGACCAGAATAAGACTGGAACCAAGGTAAATGCAGTGCGGTTGTGGATGATTCTGGGATCCAGTCTACTGTTGGTGGGTGCGGCAGTCGGGTTTTGGCTGTTTGCGACCAAATCCCGTCCCTCGACCTCTTCGGCTGCCCCCATCCATTCACCCGCGATGGTTAAGCCTTAGCTCAGATATTTGCCTCATGCATCTAGTCCATCAGCGCTGGGAGAGATCAGCGTGATGCTGACCAGTGGGAACGTGCATCCCTTGTGATAAGGTGATGAAATCGAAATCGGTTCAGAAGGGAATCAGCCCTTTGACGTAAGGGGGAAAGAGCGGTGTGAGACCGACGCTGTCCCGCAACTGTAAGGAACCCCGAGGGTTCCAAGCCAGAATGCCCGCCGATGTTTCTGATCGCTAAACCTTATCTGCGAGGTACAGATCATGGTGAATGTTTCGTCTGCTTTGGGTCGTAGCCGTCAGGTGGCCCTCTCGACTCCCGTGCAAGCGGGATTGATGACCGGCCTATGTATGGCGATTCTTTGGACCCTTTTCTTTAGCACCTACCCCCCGGCGCATAATGCCCTTCATTCAACGCGCCATGCCACATTAGGGGTTGCCTGCCATTAATTGCCATGAAACCACTTAATCTGTTGCAATTCCTTCCGTTTTGGGCAGGAACAAGTTTACTATTTGGCATCGGTTGCGGCCAAGCCGTTTTTGCTCAGTCCCCAACCCTTCATCTGCAAACGTCGCCACCTCTCCAGCAGGTCATTCCCACCCACGAACCCGTTCAGGTTTCTTTACAAGCCCTAGATGGAACCGGACGATCGCTCTCAAACACTCGCATTCGACTCCAACTGTTGACCCCTGCCCCATCCCCTTGGTTGTCCACTGATTTTCCTTGGGTGGAAGGGACCACCTTAATCGAACTAGAGACCTTAGCCCCCAAAGGTCAACTCACCTTCAGTCAAACCCTGCCGATTCGCGGATCCTATCGTCTGAAGGCCGATGTTGCGCCAACGGGCGAGGCAACCTTTGCGCCATTTAGCCAAACCCTTACCCTGGATGTGCCGGAAAATCCGATCAAGTATCGGAATGTGGCTCTTTTGTTAGCCATTCTCTTGCTGACAGGCTGTGCCGGAGGCTGGGCGATGGGGACCCGCGCCCAACGCCAAGACGGTGAAATTGCTCCCCAGCGGGTGCGGCTAATGCTGAGTGGCGCGACCTTGATGGCGATCGCCGCTCTCCTCTATGTCAATATAAGTGCCGAAATGGCATCCCACCATGACCATTCCCCCATGGAAATGGAAGACCATCATGCTCATCAGTCCGCGCCAACTCCAGCCACCCAGACCGTCAATGGGATTCGGGCCAGCTTGAGCGGCGAACAATTCGCGAAAGTTGGGCAATTGGCCGAGCAACGACTGCGAATCGCAGATGCCGTCTCTGGTCGCGGAGTGAGCAATGTAGCCGTTACCCTCCGGGCCATTGGCCTGGAACATAACGAAGAAATTTTTGCCTACTCAACCCAACCGAATGCCCAAGGGGAAGTGGTGTGGTCCCAACAGTTTTTTGATGGTGCGCCCCATATTGTGGAAGCAGAAATTGCCCCCTTACCTGGTGCGACCCAATCCTTTAAACCCTTTAAGGTGGCCCAACAGATTGATGTGGAAGCCCTCGAACCGCCCTTAACCACGCGGTTGATTACGTTGGGATATTTCACGGCGTTTTTTGTGGCAGGGCTTGGGTTGGGTCTCAAACTCCGCCAAGGCAACTCCCGATCCATGCTCTCGGCGAAACTCTAACTGGAGAGGTTCCATGGCGATGCAGCTCAGTGGCGTGGTGCCCTTTGGGCGATCGCTGGCGGAGTATCGGGGGATGTTCAACCTCACGGCTGGGGATCTCACCCAGCGGATTTTAGGGGTGGGAGATGGGCCAGCCAGTTTTAACGCCGAAGCCACCCGCCAAGGGGCGCAGGTAATTTCTGTGGATCCCATTTATACCTTTAGCGGGGCAGAGATTCGGCAACGGTTTGATGCGGTGGTCGATGACATTATCGCCCAAGTCATCGCCACCCCTCAGGATTGGGTGTGGACCCATCACCGCTCCCCCGCCGACTTGCGCCACAACCGGGTGAAAGCCTTGGAAACCTTTCTGGCCGATTACGAAACCGGAAAAATCGCCCAGCGCTATCGGGTGGGTCAACTGCCCATCTTAGATTTTCCCGATCAAACGTTTGACTTGGCGCTGTGTTCCCATTTCTTATTTCTCTACTCAGCCCACTACGATGCCGCATTTCATTGGGCCTCAATTCGCGAGATGCTTCGCGTCAGCCGAGAAGTCCGTATTTTTCCATTGCTGACCTTAATGCGAGAGCGATCGCCTCACCTCGATCCCATCATCGATCAACTGCAATCCGAGGGATATTGCGTAGAGCAGATCCCTGTCGCCTACGAATTACAAAAAGGGGGCAACCAGATGTTGCGTATTACCCGCACTTAGAGAAAGGTTCAGCCCTTTAAGACCCAATCGGCAGAGTTTTGATCTTAGATCCCATAAAAAACATCGGATCAACGGCATCTTTGCCATGGGGATGAATTTGGAAATGCACATGTGACCCTGTACTATGCCCCGTGGCCCCCATCTCGGCAATTTGTTGACCTTGTTTGACCCAAGCCCCCACCTTCGTCAAAATTGTTTGGTTATGCCCATAGAGCGTCACTGTTCCATCGGGGTGACGAATTTCAATGCGATTGCCAAAGCCGCTATTGTCCCAGCCCGCCGTGATCACCTTGCCTGCGGCTGCAGCCAAAACGGGCGTACCAACGGGTCCAGCAATGTCGATTCCCCGATGTAAACGCCCCCATCGCCACCCATATCCCGAGGTAAATTCCCCCTTGGCGGGCAGATGGTAGGTCTGAATATTGGCCATAATACCCGTTGGTTTAGGTCGGGCAAGGGGAAGGGGAGCCACAACCGGAATGGGCTTAACTTCAGGTTCGGAAATGGCTGGCTTTTCCGGTTGGTTTGCTTGATCCGTAGAGTCCGAAAAATGAAATGGAGATTGGACCTGTGTTGAGCTGAGGATCAGCGGCAATGTTAAGGCGATCGCCGAAGACAGTTGGACTGGAGTCGGCCACAAAGACGCCGAGCTATCTAGGGTTAAGGATGATTCAAAGGTTGGCTGCGCGTTAAAGCGCAGCGAATCGGGATTGATCCCCGCCAAAAATAACGCGAAGCGGCTACACCCTTGCCGACGACTTCTGCTCTGTTGTCTTTGGCGGAAAACCTGGCTGCCATAGGACAGAAACGTCTCTCGCAGGGTTAGGGAAATGGTTCGAAAATTCAAAGTGCGATGAGGATGAGG